>NZ_JBIWGC010000023.1:0-43336 GCF_044763335.1 Streptomyces sp. NPDC096105 | reverse complement strand
AACACCGAGCTCTACCCCACCCTCCTCTTCGAACACCCCACCATCGGCCAACTCGTCACCCACCTCACCGACGAAGGCATCCAGGCCCCCGCCGAGACCACCTCGGCAGCCGGTACCTCCGCATCCGCGGCGTCCACCACGGCCGAGGCCGACCCGGCCGAACCCAACCCGGCCGCGTCCGTCCCTGCCGCGCCGCGGGCCGCAGACACCCCGATGGCGATCGTCGGCGTGGCCGGCCGCTATCCGGGAGCCCGGAATCTCGACGAGTTCTGGGAGGTGCTGCGCACGAAACTCGACTGCCTGACCGACGTGCCCGCCGAACGCTGGGACGCGGAGGCCTGGTTCGCTCCCGAGCCGGGGACACCGGGCCGCTCGTACCTCAAGCGGGGGGGCTTCATCGAGGACGTCGACCGGTTCGACTCGCTGTTCTTCAACATCCCCCCGCAGCAGGCGAAGCTGATGGACCCGCACGAGCGGCAGTTCCTGGAGGTCGCCTGGTCGGCGCTGGAGGACGCCGGATACACGCCGGAGTCGCTGTCGGCGGCGGCTCGTGGCCCGGTGGGCGTGTTCGCCGGGTCGATGTGGGCGGACTACCACCTGCACGGCCTGGAGAGTGTCCGTGACGGCGGCGCGGACGTCGCGCTGAGCTGGCTCGGCGGCATCCCGAACCGGGTCAGCCACGCCTTCGACTTCCGCGGCCCCAGCGTCCTGGTCGACACCGCCTGCTCGTCCTCCCTCACGGCACTGCACCAGGCGTGCGAGGCGATCCGCCGCGGAGAGTGCCGTGCGGCCCTGGTGGGCGGGGTGAGCCTGTCCCTGCATCCGTACAAGTACGTGCGCTCGGCCGCGAACGGCCTGCTGGCGAAGGACGGTACGAGCCGCCCGTTCGGCGCGGACGCTTCCGGTTACGTCCCGGCGGACGGCGTCGGCGCGCTGATCGTGCGCCCGCTGGCGGACGCCGAGGCGGACGGCGACCGCGTCCTGGCCGTCGTGCGCGGCTCGGCCGTGAACCACACCGGCCGCACCCCCGGTTACACGATCACCAGCCCGGACGCGCAGAGCCGGGTGGTCGAGGAGGCCCTGGCGCGGGCCGGTGTACCGGCGTCGACGGTCACACTGCTGGAGGCGCACGGTGCGGCGACCGCGCTGGGAGACCAGCTCGAGGTCGACGCCCTGACCCGGACGTTCCGCAAGGAGACCGACGCGGTCGGCTTCTGCGCCATCGGCTCGGTGAAGGCGAACATCGGCCACACCGAGGCCGCCGCCGGCCTCGCCTCGCTCACCAAAATCCTGCTGTGTCTGCGGCACCGCACCCTCGTGCCGACGCCGCACGCCGAACGCCCCAACCCTGCCATCGACTTCGCTGCGTCCCCGTTCCGGCTGCCGGTCTCCGAGGAGCCGTGGACGCCGGTCACGGACCCGGCCACCGGGCGTCTCGCGCCCCTGCGCGCGGCGGTCAGCGCGTTCGGCTTCGGCGGCGCCAACGCCCATGTCGTCCTGGAGGAATACGTGTCACCCGAGCCCCCGCCCGCCGAGGCGCAGGAGGCGTCGGTCCGGCAGGTCGTCGCGCTGTCGGCCCGGACCGGAGAGCAGCTGACCCGCCGGGCGGCCGACCTCGCGGGTGCCCTGCGCGCCCGTCCCGAAACGCGACTCGCCGATGTCGCTCACACACTCGCCGTCGGCCGACGCCATCTGGGCGAGCGGCTCGCCCTTGTCGTCGCCTCCGTCGCGGAACTGGTCGACGCGCTCGACGCCTTCGCGGCAGGCCGCACCCCCTCGGTTCCCCACACCCGTGCCACGGCCCGGCGGACCACGGCTGCGGCCGTCTCCCCCGCACGGCCGTCGACGGCGCCCGAGACCGTGGCCGAGTCCTGGGCGAACGGCGCCCTCGACGCTCTCGCCCCGGTGCCCGGCGGGCGGCGGATCGCCCTGCCGGCCTACCCGTTCGCCGGGGAGCGCCACTGGGTCACCCCCGTCGACAAGCCACAGGAGATCCGCCCGCGGCCCGCGCCGGAGCGGCGGATCGAGCTCCCCGGCACCGGGAGCGTCCCGCTGGACGACCTGCGCCAGGTGATGCTGTACGAGCCCGCCTGGGCGCCGCGGCCGACGCCGCAGGCCACCGTCGCGCTCGACGGCAGGACCGTGCTGGTGCTGGACACCTCCGACGTGCGCTGCGCGGCGCTGCGGGACCGGGTGCGACCGGTGCTCGTCACCCCGGGCGGCGGGTTCGCCCGGCTGTCCGCCGACCACTACACGATCGCCCCCGACTCCCGGGAGGATCACCGGCGGCTGCGCGAGGCTCTGGAGCGGGAGGGCCGGGTGCCCGCCGCGATCCTGCACCTGTGGCACCTCGACGGCTCCGACCCCGACGGGCCGCCGGAGCGGCCCACCGGGCTGCTGTCGGTGTACGCCCTGTGCCAGGCCTGGGCGGTAGGCCGCCGGGTGGCGCTGCCGGTCGTGCACGCCTACCACTCCCCCGTCGAGTGCCCGCCGGACGCATCCGTGGGCGGCCTGGCACGCGGTCTGCGGCTGGAGCAGCCCAAGCTGCCGCTGAGCACCGTCCGGTTCGCCGCGCTCCCGGGCGATCCCGCGCGGACGGCCGAAGTACTGCTCACGGAGGCGTCGTCGCCCGGGGACCTCGAGGTCCGGCACACGGTCGGCGGCGTCCGCGAGGTGCGCGGCTTCGCACCCACCCGTCCGCTGCCCGCCGGCACCCCGCTGGCCCGGCCGGGCGGCACGTATCTGATCAGCGGCGGCACGGGCGGTATCGCCCGGCACGTGGCGCGGCACATGGCCCGCGCTGCGCAGCCCGACATCGTGCTGTTCGGCCGCTCCCCGGAGGGCTCCGCGCAGCGGAAGTTCCTGGACGACCTGGCCGCGCTGGGCTCGCGCGCCGCGTACGTCCAGGCCGACGTCACCCGGCTGGACGACGTGCGGCGGCTGGTGGCGACCGCGGAGGAGCGGTTCGGCACCGTGACGGGCGTGATCCACACCGCGGGCGTGGTGGAGGACGGCCTGCTGATCAACAAGAAGGCCGACTCCGTGCGGCGGGTGCTGGCACCGAAGTTCGGCGGCGCCCGCAACCTGGACCTGGCCACCGCCGACCGGCCGCTGGACTACCTGGTGCTGTTCTCCTCCACCTCGGCGGTGCTCGGCTCCATCGGTACCACCGACTACACCGCCGCCAACGCCTACATGGACTCCTTCGCAGCGTGGCGGGAGACGCTCGTGGCCCGGGGCGAGCGCCGGGGCCGCAGCGTCGCCGTGAACTGGCCGCTGTGGGACGAGGGCGGCATGCGGATCAACCCGGCCGTGGAGGCCCAGGTGCTGGAGAGCACCGGTCTGGTGCCGCTGAAGACGGCGCACGGCCTGGCCGCGCTGGAGGCCGGTCTGGCCCACGACGGTCCGCAGCTCGCGGTCTTCGAGGGAAACCGCGCCAAGGTCGAGCGCCTGCTGGCGGTCATCTGGCCGGAGCGCGTCCGCAGGGGGGGCGCCCCGGTGGGTCCTGCCGAACCGGCCGGGCAGGCCGAGCAGGCGGAACCGGCCGAACCGGTGGCCGACGCGGTTGACACCGAGATCGTGGCCGAACTGGAGGCGATGATCGCCGAGACGGTGACGGGGGTGCTGCCGCAGGCCGCGCCCCTGTTCGAGGAGCTGACGGCCTGGACCTTCATGGAGCTGGGCCTGACCTCGGTGGACGTGGTCGCGCTCGGTGCTCGGCTGGGGCAGCAGCTGGGCGTCGAAATCGTGCCCACGGTCTTCTTCCGCTGCACACGCGTCCCCGAGCTGGCGGCTCACCTCGCCGAGGAGCACGCCGACGCGGTGCGTTCCTGGTACGCCTCCTTCAACGGCGCGGTGGCCGAGACGGGTTCACCGGTCACTCGGGAGAACGCCGGCGTCACGCCGGCCCGGGAGGCCCGGGTCCCCGTGGCGGAACCCGCCCCTGAGTCCGGCCCGACGGACCGCGACATCGCCGTGATCGGCCTCGCCGGCCGCTTCCCCGGCGCGTCGGACGTCCGCGAGCTGTGGCAGGCCCTGCTCGCCGGGCGGGACCTCGTCGGCGACGTTCCGGCGGACCGCTGGGACCACAGCCGGTACCTCGACGCCGACGGCGCGGCGGGCACGACCGAGTGTCCGGCCGGTGGCTTCCTCGACGACGTGAGCCGGTTCGACGCCGCGTTCTTCGGCATCCCGCGCGCCGAGGCCGAGGCGATGGACCCGCAGCTGCGTCTGCTGCTGGAGGTGCTGTACGAGGCGGCCGAGGACGCGGCCGTCCTGCCCGGCCTGCGCGGCAGCGACACCGGTGTCTTCGTCGGCGAGTGCTTCCGCGACTACGAGGGCGAGATGATCACCCGCGGCCGCAAGCCCGGACCGTACGACGCGACGGGCATCGCCACCACGATGGCCGCCAACCGGCCCTCGCACTACTTCGACCTGTCGGGGCCGAGCCTCACCGTCGACACGGCCTGCTCCTCGTCGCTGCACGCGCTGCAGCTGGCGGTGGAGTCGCTACGCCGCGGCGAGTGCTCCATGGCCTTCGCCGCGGGTGCCAACCTGATGCTGACACCGCGCCACTATCTGTCCCTGTCCGGGACGGGTGCGCTGTCGCCGAGCGGCCGCTGCCACGCCTTCGACGAGCGCGCCGACGGCTATGTGCCGGCGGAGGCGGTCGCCGCGGTGCTGCTGAAGCCGCTGAGCGCCGCGCTGGCCGACGGGGATCCGGTCCGGGCCGTCATCAAGGGCGTCGCGGTCGGTCACGGCGGGCACACGGGCACGATCACGGCGCCCGACCCGCAGCGGCAGACCGAACTCATCGAGCGGGCCTGGCGGGACGCCGGTGTTCCGGCGCACACGATGGGCTTGCTGGAGGCGCACGGCACCGGCACGAAGCTCGGCGACCCCATCGAGATCGAGGGGGTGCGCGGCGCGCTCACCGGCCGCCCCGCCGACGCTCCGCCGGTGGTCGTCGGCACGGCCAAGGCCCACCTGGGGCACGCCGAGGGCGCGGCGGGCATCGTGGGAGTCGTCAAGGCGGTGCTGTCGCTGGAGCACGGCCGGATCCCGGCGCTGCCGGACTTCCGTACCGCCAACCCGTATCTGGGTCTGGACGGTGGCGTACTGACCATCGCGGCCGAGACCGTCGACTGGCCCACGCGACCGGGTGTGCCGCGCCGGGCCGGGGTGAGTTCCTTCGGGTTCGGCGGCGCCAACGCGCACGTCGTCCTGGAGGAGGCGCCGCAGCGGTCCCGAGCGGCGCGTGAGGGTGCGCGCAGCCTCGTGGTGCCGTTCTCCGCGTCGTCCGCGAAGGCTCTGCCCGAGGTGCTGCGCCGGCACAGTGCCGTCCTGGACGAGCGGCCCGGCCTGGCGGGGGTGGCCGCTACCCTCCAGCAGGGTCGTGACCCGCTGCCCGCCCGGATCGCGGTGGTCGCCGCCACCGACGGCGAACTGCGCGCGGAGCTGGACGCGTTGCTCGCGGGGCGGATCGATGTCGGAACGGTCCGGGTGGCTCCCGGTTCGGATGCCGCGGCCGTCGCGGCGGCGCGGCGCTGGGCCGGCGGGGAGTCCGTGGTGTGGACGCCTGCCTCCGGTGGCTCGGACGCGCCCCGGCTGAACCTGCCCGGCCGGCTGTTCCGCGGCGAGCGCTTCTGGCTGCGCGAGGCCGAGCAGAGCCCCCCGGTCGCCCAGACGGCTCCGTCCGTCTCGTCGGATACCGACGCCGCGGCTGGGTCCGCCGGGTCCGCTCCCACCGCCGCCGCGTCCGCCTCGTCGGATGCGGAGGGCCCGGCCGCCCAGGCTCTCGCCGGCGCCCGGTCCTTCATGTACAACTCCGGGTACGACGCCGTCGGTGTACGGCGCGGCCTCGACCGGCTCGGGGTGGTCGGCTCCCGGCTCGCCGCCCTGGCCGTGCGGGAGCACTTGGGCATCACCGGGGAACTCTCCGGCGCGGACGTCCTCACCGGGTTGCCGCCCGTCGAGCCGTACGGGCGCTACGTCGCGCGACTCGCCGACGTGGTGACCGCCGCTCCCCGCCCGCTGCCCGACCCCGTCGCCGAACGAGCATTGATCGACCGGGAGTTCGACGACCTGACCCTCGACCACCCCGAGGTCGGCGACCTGGTGGCGCTGGCCCGGGCTGTGATCCCGCACATACCCGACGTCATCACGGGTGCCACCTCACCGCTCGACCTGTACTTCGGCGGCGAAGTCGCGGACCTGCTGAGCCGCGTGTACCACGGCAACGCCATCGCCGACCACTACAACGCCGTGGTGGCCCACCTCGCCGACGGCTACGTACGTGCCCGCCTCGGGCGCGTGCCGGGCCGGCCGGTGCGCATCCTGGAGGTCGGCGCGGGCACCGGGGGCACCACCGGACCGGTGCTGGAGCGGCTGGCGGGCCATGGGGCCAGCGTGGAGTACACCTTCACGGACATCTCCGCCTCGTACTTCCGCCAGGCGCGCCGCAAGTTCGCCGACGCGGGCCTGCCGATGGTGTTCACGACGTTCAACCTGGAGCACGACCCGGCCTCCCAGGGCGTGGAGGAAGGCGCGTACGACCTGGTCGTGGCATCGAACGTGGTGCACGCGACGGAGGACGTCACCAGGTCCGCGGCCCATCTGCGCCGGCTCCTGGCCGACGGTGGCCTGCTGCTGCTGAACGAGATCACCTCCAACATCGACTACCAGTTCCTCCTGTTCGGGATGATCCCCAGCTGGTGGACCTGCCGGGACACCGAGCGCATGCCGGGAGCCCCGCTGCTCGCGCAGGGTCGTTGGCAGGACATCCTTCGGCGGGCCGGCTTCGCACAGAGCTGGGTGCAGACACACGACAACGACGTTCCCGACGAGGACGACCAGTGCGTGATCGTGGCCCGCGCCGAGGGTGCCCGCCCGTCCGCCGCCGGGCAGGGCGAGGGCGCGCGGTCCGATGCCCCGCCCGTGCCGGCTCCGTCGGCGGCCTCCGTCGCCCCGACCGGCCCGGAGGACGGGGTGCGCGCCCATCTGCGGGAGGTCGTCGCCTCCTTCCTCTCCGTCCCCTCGGACAGCGTCGACGAGGAGACCCCCTTCACCGCACTCGGTGTCGACTCGCTCGGCACCATCCAGCTGGTGCGGGAGCTGGAGGAGGATTTCGGCAAGCTTCCGAAGGTCCTGCTCTACGAGGCCGGGACGATCGCCGCGCTCGCTCGGGAGCTCCTGGCCCGCGCCCCGGAGGTCTGCGCCCGCTTCGCCCGGGAGGCCGCCCCGGCCCCGGCCACCGAGACATCCGTGGCGCCCGCGGTCGCGGAGCGACCCGAGGCCGGGACCGACGGCACGGGACGGCCCGTGGCCGAGGCTGAGCCCGAGGCCGTGGCCGGCGGCACAGAGCGGCGGGATCCCGTGGCCATCGTCGGTATGGCGGTCCGCATGCCCGGCGCGCGCACCACGGACGCCCTGTGGCGCAACCTCCTGGCCGGCACCGACCACATGACCGAGATCCCCGCCGACCGCTGGGACTGGCGCCCGCTGTTCGGCGATCCGCACCGTGAGGCCGGCAGGACCAACAGCAAGTGGGGTGCCTTCGTCGACGGGGTCACCGAGTTCGACGCCGAGTTCTTCGGGATTTCCGGCCGCGAGGCCGAGGTGACGGACCCTCAGCAGCGGCTGATGCTCCAGACGGCCTGGCACGCCGTGGAGGACGCCGGGCACGCGCCGTCGTCACTGCGAGGCAGCGACACGGGGGTGTTCGTCGGCGCCACCTCCCACGACTACACGGCGCACCTGGCCCGGGTGGGCCGCTACCGGGAGCCGTACGCCGTCAACGGCAACGCCAAGACGGTGCTGGCCAACCGCATCTCCTTCGAGCTCGGGCTACACGGACCCAGTGAGGCCGTGGACACCGCGTGCTCCAGCTCGCTGACCGCACTGCACCGCGCGGTGCGCGCCATCGAGGACGGCGAGTGCTCCACCGCCCTGGCCGGCGGGGTGCACCTGCTGCTGGCGCCCGACATGTATGTGGCGCTGGGCCAGATGGGCGCGCTGTCCCCCGACGGCAAGTGCCACGCCTTCGACCGGTCCGCGAACGGCTTCAGCCGGGGTGAGGGCGTCATCGCGCTGTACCTCAAGCCGCTGTCCCGTGCACTGGCCGACGGCGACACCGTGTACGCGCTGGTACGCGGCAGCGGGGTCAACCACGGCGGCCGCGCCCAGTCGCTGCCGGTGCCCAACCCGGCCGCGCAGGCGGCGCTGATCTCCCGGGTGCTGCGCGACTCCGGTACCGACCCGCGCACCATCGGCTATGTCGAGGCCCACGGAACGGGCACGGAGGTCGGCGACCCGATCGAACTGCACGGCCTGCGCCGGGCGTTCGCGGAGCGCGCGGGCCTCGGTGACGACGAGCGGGTGGAGGCCTGGTGCGCCGTGGGATCCATCAAGTCCAACATGGGACACCTGGAGGCCGCGGCCGGTCTCGCCGGCGTCGTGAAGGCCGTCCTCGCACTGCGGCACGGCGTGATCCCGCCGAGCATCCACTTCCACGAGGCCAACCCGCTCCTCGACCTGGACGGCAGCCCGTTCCGTGTCGCGGACCGCCGGCAGGACTGGCCGGCCCCCGTGGACGGCCGGGGCCGGACGCTGCCCCGCAGGGCCGCCGTGAGCTCGATGGGGTTCGGCGGCTCCAACGCCCACGTGGTCCTGGAGGAGTATCCGCCGCACGCCCCGCGCGCCGGTACCGCGGCCGGGTCCGGCCTGCCCGAGCTGTTCGTCCTGTCGGCACGCGACCAGGACCGGCTGAGGGAAGCGGCCCGCGCGCTGGCGGACCGCCTCGACGGCGACCGTACGGTCTCGGCGGCCGAGGTGGCCCACACGCTGCGGACCGGACGGAACGCGATGGAGCACCGGCTGGCCGTGGTCGCCGGGACGCTGCCGGAGCTGGTGGCGGCGCTGCGCGCGCACACCGCGGGACGTGCCGACGACCGCGTGTTCACCGGCACGGCCACAAGCACCGGACCGGTGGCCGTGGCCACGGACGATCCGCGGGCGCTGGGCCGCCAGTGGGTCGTGGGCAAGGCCGGGGCCGAAGCCCTCGCCGCCCTCGCTCCCGCCGGTGTGCGCCGGGTCAGCCTGCCCGGCTACCCCTTCGCGCCCACCACCTTCTGGGCCGGTGCCGAGGACGGCCCACAGCAGGAGACGGCGCACACGGCCGCCGCCGGGGACGACGTGCGCCCCACGCCCTCCGACGGCGCCCGCCGAGGGGACGCGCCTTCCGCGACCGCCGAGGACGACGTCCCCGAGGAGCTGGTCGCCATGCTCGACGCCCTGGGCAGGGGCGAACTGACCGTTGACGACGTGGACCTGAGCCTGGTCCGGAACGACGGGATGGAACGATGACACCCAACACCGAAACGGCCCGCCGCCTGGTACTGGAGCGAGTCCGCGACGGACGCCTCGACCCGGCGGTGGCCGCCCGGCTGCTCGCCCGCGCGGGCGCCACCGCCGACCCGGCGGGCGCCACCGCCGACCCGGCGGGCGGCATGGAACTCGTCGGGTACACGCCCGTGTGGGAGCCGGCGGCCGCCCGGCCGGCCGGACACCCCGCCGTCACAGCCGCCGACGCGCTGCTGGTGATGGACGGCACGCCCGCGCCCACCCCGGGCGGGGTCCACGTCGTCCAGATCGGCACCGACGTCGACGGGGACACCGCGTCGTGGACGGCGTACCTGCGCGAGGCGACCGCGCGGGGCCGGCGACCGCGCGGGGTGATCTTCGACCTGTCGGCGGGGAACACCGGACCCCAGCGTGCGGTCGAGCTGGTGCTGCCGGCGCTGCGCGCCCTCATCGCCGACCGTGCGGCAGGCCCGCTGCCCGTCGTCTTCCTCACCGGCCGGTCCCGCCCGGAGGCGAGCGCCGCGCTCGGCGCGCTGGCCCAGGTGGCGGGTGCCGAGGACCGCAGGCTGCGGGCGGTGTCCGTCCAGGTCGACGAGGTACCCGCATGGGCCGAGGACGCCTTCCAGGTGGCTCTCGCCGAACTCTCCACCGTCCTGCCGGGTCTGGCTCAGGTGCGCCACGGTGCCGCCGGCCGGGAGGTCCGGGTGCTGCGGCCCGCCCCGGCCCGCCCGGACCGGCCGTCCGCGTTCCGGGACGGCGGCCGCTATCTGATCACCGGGGGTGCCAAGGGCATCGGGCTGCGGCTGGCGTCGCTGCTCGCCCGGGATCACCGCGCCCGGCTGGTGCTCACCGGCCGCTCCGAACTCAACGCGGAGCAGCGAGCCGAGTTCCGCCGCCTGGAGGAGGCGGGGGCCCGCGTCGTGTACGTGCGCGGGGACGTCACCCGCCACGAGGACGCGCGGGCGGCCGTCGACGCCGCCCGGCGCGAGTTCGGCGGGCTGGACGGTGTGCTGCACTCGGCGGGGCTCAACGAGGACGCCTACCTGGTCAACAAGGACACCGTGTCGGCGCGCCGGGTGCTGTCCGTGAAGCTGGACGGCGCGGCCCACCTTGACCGGCTGACGTCCAACCTGGCGCTCGACTTCTTCGTCCTGTTCTCGTCGACGTCGGCCTGGTTCGGTGCCCCCGGGCAGGCCGACTACGCCGCCGCAAACCGGGCGCTCGGCGAGTTGGCCGCCGCCCGCTCCCGGCGGGTCGCCGCGGGTTCGCGGCACGGCGCGTCGGTGGCGGTCGCCTGGCCGCTGTGGGCCGAGGGCGGCATGGTGATCTCCGCGGACGACCGGCGGGTGCTGGAGGAGATGCAGGGCATGCTCCCCATGCCGACCGAGGTGGGGCTGCGCGCCCTGTCCGACGCCATCACCGGTCGGGAACCCGAGACGCTGGTGGTCTACGGGCGGGCGGACCGCATCGGCACCTGGGTGGCGAGGGTGTCGGCCGAGGAGGCCGCGGGAGGCGAAGAGACCGGCGAAGCCGAAGGAGTCGAGGCCGGAGAACCGGACGCCGTGAGCGACGAGGACCTGGTCTCCTCCGCGGAGTCGTACCTGCTGGATCTCGTCACCGAGTCGGCGAAGCTTCCGCCCGGACGGCTCCGCGCCGACCAGGAGTTCTCCACGTTCGGTGTCGACTCGATCCTCATCAAGAAGCTCACCGCCACCCTGGAGGACCGTTTCGGGGACCTTCCGGTCACCCTGCTGTTCGAGTACCGGACCGTGGCCGAACTGGCGCGGTTCCTCGCCGAGCGGCACCCGGACGCCCTCCGCTCGGTCCTGGGCCTCGACGCGCCGCGGGCCGCGGAGCCGGCCGGACCGCCGACCGCCGCCCCTCCGGTCTCCGCGAGCCGGCAGCGGTCCGCACGGACCGCGCCGGGCGAACTCGAAGGCGGCCTGCCCTATGACCAGGCGGTCGCGATCGTGGGCATCGGCGCGCGGTACCCGGGCGGTGCCGACCTGACGGAGTTCTGGCAGTCGCTGGCCACCGGGGCCGACCTGATACGCGAGGTGCCGAAAAACCGCTGGGACAACGACCGGTACCTGGCCGCCCGGCGGGGCACGCCCGGCGCCATCACCGGCAAGTGGGGCGGCTTCCTCGACGACGTGGCCCGCTTCGACCCGCTGTTCTTCGCCATCTCCCCGGGCGAGGCCGCCAAGCTGGACCCGAACGAGCGGATCTTCCTGGAGGTCGCCTGGTCCGCCCTGGAGCACGCCGGATACTCGCGGCGCAGGCTGCACGAGACCACCCGCGTCGGCGACACGCACTCCGTGGGGGTCTTCGTCGGCGTGACCGGCTCCCAGTACGGCCTCGTCGGCGCCGAGCAATGGGGCCGCGGCAACAAGGTGTTCGCGCACTCCATGGACTACTCGATCGCCAACCGGCTGAGCTACGTCCTGGACGTCCACGGCCCGAGCATGGTCCTCGACACGGCCTGCTCCGGTTCGCTGACCGCGCTGCACCTGGCCTGCCGCAGCCTGCTGACGGGCGAGACGCGGATGGCGATCGCCGGCGGCGTCAACGTCAACATCCACCCGATCAAGTACGCGACGCTCACCGACATGCGGCTGCTGGCCTCCGACGGCCGCTGCCGGGCCTTCGGCGAGGGCGGTGACGGCTTCGTGCCGGGCGAGGGCGCCGGGGCGCTCGTTCTGAAGCGGCTGTCGGACGCCCTGGCCGACGGCGACCGTATCCACGCCGTGGTGCGCGGCACCGCCGTCAACCACGGGGGCCGCAGCAACGGCTACACCGTGCCGACCCCGCGCGCCCAGGGTGCGGTCGTCGCCGACGCCCTGCGGGCCGCCCGCGTCGATGCGCGCACCATCGGCTACGTCGAGGCGCACGGGACCGGTACCGCGCTGGGCGACCCGGTCGAGGTCGAAGGGCTGAAGCGGGCGTTCGCCGAGTACACCGACGACACCGGCTTCTGCGCGGTCGGCTCCGTGAAGTCCAACATCGGTCACCTGGAAGCGGCGGCCGGGGTGTGCGGCATCACCAAGGTCGTGCTCCAGTTCGCGCATCGCACCCTGGTGCCGACGCTGCACAGCGAGCCGGTCAACCCCAAGTTGCACCTGGAGACCACCCCGTTCCGGCCGCAGCGGACCACCGAACCGTGGGCCGCTCCCGACGGTGTCCCCCGCCGCGCCGCGGTGAGCTCCTTCGGCGCGGGCGGCGCCAACGGCCATGTGGTGCTGGAGGAATGGCCCGCTCCGCAGGGCTCCGAGGACGACGGGCGCCCCTACGCCGTAGGCCTGTCGGCGCGGACTCCCGAGCAGTTGCGGCAGGTCGTCGAGCGGCTCGTCGACGACCTCACCCGCGATCCGGACCGGGCGCTCCGCGACATCGCCTTCACCCTGCTGACGGGCCGCGACGAGTGGGACCACCGGCTGGCGGTCGTCGCCTCCTCGGTGGCCGAACTGCGCGCCCGGCTGCGCGGCCACCTCGACGGCGAGGTGTCGCCGGCGGTCCGCACCGGTCGCGCCGACCAGGGCCACGCACTCACGGACGTACGGCCGTCGGCGGCCGAGGAGCGCTGGGAGCGGCTCGCGGACGCCTGGGTGGCGGGGGCACGCGTCGACTGGCGGGAGGCGTTCCGCGACGGTCCCCGCCCCACGCCCGTGCCGCTGCCGTCGTACCCGTTCGGTGGGAAGCGTTACTGGGTGGATCTGGTCGGTGAACCGTCCGGCGGGGCCACCGGCGGCGCGCTGCCGGTGCTGCGCCGCACCGACGCGGTGATCGCCGACCACACGGTGCTGGGCCGGGCCGTGGTCGCCGGGGTCGTTCAGCTGGGGCTGGCCCGGCAGGCGGCCGGACTCACCGAGGGGGCCGTGGTGTTCCGGGACGTCGGCTGGCGGGTCCCCCTGGAGGTCGAGGGCGACACACTGGACGTGACCGTCCGCTTCGCCGGTGACGGCACGTCGTACGAGGTGCGCGACGCGGGCGACACCGTGCACTCCACCGGCACGCTCACCACTGCCGACGACGGCACGGCACTCGGCCGGCTCGACGTGGCGGCGGTCCGCGACCGGTGCCCGCGACGCGTCGACGCCGCCGAGGTCTACGGCAGGGCCGAGGCCGCGGGGCTGCGCTACGGACCGCTGTACCGGGGGCTCGTCGCACTGCACCGCGGTGACGGCGAGGCGCTGGCCGAGCTGTCCCGGCCCGCGGCGGACGCGCCGGAGTGGGCGGTCGAGGCCGCCATGACGGACAGCGCGCTGCACGCCGTACAGGGGGTGCTGCCCGAGGACGACGACCGGGCCGCGCTGCCCGCCTCCGTCTCCCGGCTCACCGTCGGTGCGTCGCCGGTCCGGGCGCGTTACGCCCATGTGCGGCTGACGGCGCACGACGCCGAGCGCGGCACCGCGCGGGTGGACGTCGGCCTGGCCGCCGCGGACGGCACCGTGCTCGCCCGGTTCGAGGGGCTGCGCATCGCCCGCCCGGCCGGACGGTCCGAGGCTCCTCATCGGGAGGAGACCACGGCGGAGGACAGCGTCCCGCTGTACCGGCCGGTGTGGCGCCCGTCGGCACCGGGCGGCCCGGTGCCGGCCGGCGACGACGGTCCGGTGCTCGTCCTGGGCACCGCTCACGACCACGGCCTCGGTGACGCGCTCGCCGCCCACCACCGCGCGGCCGGACTGCCGGTCCGGCACGTGCTGCTGGAGAACGTCGCCCTCTCCGCCGAGGCGTTCGGCCGGGTGCTGGACGAGGCCGGCGACCCGGGCACCATCTGGTTCCTGGGCGGTGTCGAGGAACGGCTGTACTCGGCCGACGACCTGGACCAGCTCACCGAGGCGCTGGACCACGGCCCGGTGGCCCTGTTCCATCTGCTCAAGGCCCTCGACGCGCAGCGCGCACGGACCGGTGTGCGCCTGCGCGTGGTGACGTCCGGGGTGCAGGCGACCGACGAGGCGGTCCCGGCCCGCAACCCGTTCTCCGGCGGGCTGCCCGGGCTGGTCGCCGCCGCGTCGCGGGAGCTGGGCTTCCTCTCCCTCAGCTGCGTCGACGTCGCCCGCGACGACCTGCTGCGCTGTGCGCGGCTCGACGAGTGGGCCGCGCTGGCCGGGCAGTTGGCGTCCGAGCCCGCCGCCCGTCCCGCGCATCCGGTCGCCCTGTGCGGCGGGGTGCGGTACGTCCAGGAACTCGAGCGCGTCGACGTGTCCGGCGACGAGGGCGAGCTGCCCCTGCGGGAGGGCGGCCGTTATCTGATCACCGGCGGTGCCGGCGGTCTCGGCACGGTCGTCGCCGAGCACCTGGCGGAACGGTACGGCGCGCGTGTGCTGCTGACCGGCCGCCGGCCGCAGGAGGATCTGCCCGAGCGCGCGCGGGCGCTGCTGTCCGCCCGGCCGGACCAGGTGGCGTACGTCGTCGCCGACGTCACGGACGAGGCGGCGCTGCGGCGGGCGGTGTCGCGCATGCGCGAGACGTGGGGCGGTGTGGACGGCGTCGTCCACTCGGCGTTCGTCCTCAACGACCGCACGCTGTCGCGGATGGACGAGGCGACGCTGCGCTCGTCGTTCGGGCCGAAGGCGTACGGCACTGTGGTCCTGCAGCGGGTGCTGGCCGGCGAACCGCTGGACTTCTTCGCCCTGTTCTCGTCCGCCATCTCGCACAACGGCAACGCGGGGCAGGCCAACTACGCGGCCGCGTCCACACTCCAGGACGCCTACGGACGTTTCCTGGCCGCCCGGTTGCGCTGTCCGGTGCGGATCTTCAACTGGGGGCTGTGGGGCGAGAGCGGGTCGGTCGCCACCGATGACTACCGGGCCAGCGTCACCGCCCGGCTCGGTGTCGAGCCCATCGGCGACGCGGCCGGCCTCGACGCCTTCCGGCGAGTGCTCGCCGGTCCCGCCGTGCAGGTGGCGCCGGTGCGGCTCGCCGGGGCGGCGGACGAGCCCGCCGTGCGTCCGCTGGCGGCCGCTCCCGGCAGGTCCGAAGCCGTGCGCGCGGCGGAGGCCGCGGCGCGCGGGCGCACCGCCGACGACGCGCGGCTGACCGGGGCGGACTTCTTCGCCGCCCTGGAGCCGTATGCGCGGCTGCTGTTGCGGGACGCGTTCCTCGGCCACGGCTCCTGGCCGGAGCCGGGCGCGACCGTGACGCGGGACGAACTGGTCCGCCGCCTCGGCGTCGTGCCCGCCCAGGAGCGGCTGCTGGACGCCGCGCTGTACGCGCTGACCCGGGGCGGGCACCTCGCGCGGAACGCGGACGGCAAGCTCACCGTGCCCGCCACCGAGCCGGAGGTTCCGGACCCCGCGGCCGCCGCGGCCCTGCGCGACCGTCTGCTCTCCGCGTATCCGCACGCCGCCGCCCTGGCCGAGCTGCTGCGCGAGTGCACCGAGGTGCTGCCGGAGGTGCTGTGCGGCCGGCGCAGCGGACTGTCGGTGCTCTTCCCCGGCGGCAGCGATCACAAGCTGGCACCGCTGTACCACGACGACCCGCGCTCGGAGCACTTCAACGCGGTGTGCGCGGCGGCCGTCGCCGCCTATGCGGAGCACCGGTTCGGCAAAGGTGACGAACGGCTGCGGCTGCTGGAGATCGGCGCGGGCACCGGCGGCACCAGCCGTCCCGTCCTCGACGCGCTCCAGCCCTTCGGCGACCGCTTCGAGTACGCGTTCACCGACCTGTCCCCCGGCCTGGTCCGCAAGGCCCGCGAACGGTTCTCCGAGCCATACCCGCAGGCCCGTTTCTCCGTCCTCGACATCGCCCGGGACCCCGCGTCGCAGGGCTTCGAGGAGGGCGGCTACGACGTCGTCCTGGCGGCGAACGTGCTGCACGCCACCCAGGACGTGCGGCACAACGTGCGCGCCGCGGCCCGGCTGCTGCGGCCGGGCGGGCTGCTGGTGGTC
Organism: Streptomyces sp. NPDC096105; assembly: GCF_044763335.1. NCBI lineage: Bacteria > Bacillati > Actinomycetota > Actinomycetes > Kitasatosporales > Streptomycetaceae > Streptomyces > Streptomyces sp. NPDC096105. The sequence continues at coordinate 27,086 of NZ_JBIWGC010000023.1, read as the reverse complement.
AACGAGGGCACGCGGGTACTGGACGCCGTCACCATGATCTTCGGTCTGACCGAGGGCTGGTGGGCGTACGACGACGGGGAACTGCGGCAGCCCCACTCGCCGTTGCTCACGCCGGGCACCTGGCGGTCGGTGCTGCTGGACGCCGGGCTGCGCGGGGTGCGGATCGTGGGTGCGGCCGAGCCCGACGACACGGCGGCGGGCCAGCACGTGCTGCTGGCCGAGCGCGACGCGTGGCCGGTGCGCGCGCGGGTGCGGAGGCCGCCCGGAAGCACGGCCGAGCAGCCGGAGCCCTCGCCGCAGGTGACCCCGGCGGCGGTGCCCGAGGCGCCGGCCGCCGGCCTGGCGGGGGCGGCTACGGCGTATCTCCGGCGGGTGTTCGCCGACGTCCTGAGGCTGGACGAGGCGGAGCTGGCCCCGTCCGCGCCGCTGTCCGCCTACGGCACCGACTCCCTCGTCGGCATGGAGGTGGCCGACCGTATCGAGGCGGACCTGGGGACCGCGCCCCGGCACGTGCCGTTCGAGTCGACGACCCTCGACGGCGTCGTGGCGGCGCTACTGGAGTCGGCCGCCGAGCCGTTCGCCCGGTTCACCGTGGCAGCGTCGGCACCCTCGCCGCTGCCGGTGCCATCGGATCCCGAGCCGGCGGCGCCCGCCGCCGAGCTGGCCGACGTGGCCACGACGTACCTGCGGCGGATCTTCGCCGACGTCCTCAAGCTCGACGCGACGGAGCTGGACCCGACCGCGCCCCTCGCCTCCTACGGCACCGACTCCCTCGTCAGCATGGAGGTCGTCGACCGTATCGAGGCGGACCTCGGCCCGATCCCGCGCACGATCCCCTACGAATCGACCTCGCTGCGGGGGGTGGTGGAGGCGCTGCTGGACGATCCGGCGCAGCCGCTGGTCCGGCTGGTGGACAGCAGCACGCCGACGGTTCCGACCCGGCGCCGGCCCCAGGCCGCACCGGCACGGGACGCCGTGACGGCGCCCGCCACCCCGTCCGAGTCGGCCGACGTGGCGTCTCAGGTCGTGGCACCGGCGCCCGTCCCCGGCCCTGCACCCGCCGAGGCCACCCCCGCGCAGCCCGGCGAGGAACCCCTCGCGATCGTCGGGGTCTCCGGCCGGTTCCCCGGCGCCGACACGCTCGACGGCCTCTGGGAACACCTGCGCGCGGGCCGTCGGTCCGTCACGGAGGTGCCCGGCGAACGCTGGGATCCGGAAGGCGCGGACCGCGCCGGCCTCTGGGGCGCGTTCCTCGATGACGTGGAGGCGTTCGACCCGCTGGTGTTCCGGATGTCGCCGCGCGACGCCGAGCGCACCGACCCGCAGGAGCGGCTGTTCCTGGAGGCGGTGTGGACGGCACTGGAGGACGCCGGGACGACCCGCGCCGGGCTGGAGCGTTCCGCCCGGGCCACGACCGGCACCGGTGTCGGTGTCTTCGCCGGCCTGATGCACAGCCCTTATCAGGTGCTGGCAGCCGAGCTGCGCGGCGCGGGATCCGACGCGCACGCCCATTCCGCGCACTGGTCCGTGGCCAACCGGGTCTCGCACGTCTTCGGGTTCACCGGCCCGAGCCTCGCCGTGGACACGGCGTGCTCGTCCGCCCTGACGGCCCTGCATCTGGCGGTCGAGGCCGTGCGTCGCGGTGACTGCGGCGCGGCCGTCGTGGGCGCGGTCAACCTGATCCTCGACCCCTCGCACCACACCGCGCTGGCCGGCATGAAGATGCTCTCGCCGGACGGCCGCAGCCGGTCCTTCGACCAGGACGCCGACGGCATGGTGCCGGGTGAGGGCGTGGGAGCCGTGGTCCTCAAGCCGCTGTCGGCGGCCCGGCGCGACGGCGACCGCGTCCACGGGCTGGTGCTCGGCACCGCGGTCAACGCGAACGGGGCGACCGACAGCATGGTCACACCGAGCGCCGACGCCCAGGAGGAACTGCTCCGCAGGGCTCTCGCCCGCGCCGGCGTGCGCCCCGAGGCGGTGCAGTACGTCGAGGCGCAGGCGACCGGCTCCCCCCTGGCCGACCCGGTTGAGGCGACGGCGCTGGCTCGGGTGTTCGGCGGGCGCGGCACGGCAGTCGGGTCCGTCAAGCCGTCGCTGGGTCACCTGGAGGCGGCCTCCGGCATGGCGCAGCTGGCCAAGGTACTGCTCCAGATACGGCACGGCGAGCTGGCCGCGACACTCGACTGTTCGCGGCCGGTCGGGGAGTTCGACGGCCGGGCGCTACGCCTGGTGCGCGAGCGGGAGCCGTGGCCGGGCGAGGCACCGACGGCCGAGCGGGTGGCCGCGATCAGTTCCTTCGGTGCGGGCGGCGCGAACGCCCATGTCGTGGTGTCCGGCCCGCCGGCCGCGTCCCGGGCACCGGAGCCGGCGGAGGGGCCTCGGCTCGTGCTCCTGTCCGCCCGCCGCGAGGAGCAACTGCGCGCCCACACCCGGCGGTTGCGCGATCATCTGGCGGCGCTCGGCGATGCGGCACCCGCTCTCGCGGATGTCGCGCGCACGCTCGCGGCGGGCCGTGAACCCCTCGGCCACCGGCTGGCCGTCGTCGCACGGGACGTCCCGGACCTGGTGTCCCTGCTGGACCGCCACCTCGCGGGTGAGCAGCCGCGGCGGGTCGGTGCCGGTCGCGCCTCCGCCGACGCTGAGGCGGAGTACACCGTCCCGGCCGGCGCCGACACGGCGGCGCTCGTCGGGGCGGGGACGGCCTGGGTCACGGGCGCCCGGCTGACCGGCGCGGACGCGGCGCTCGGCCTCACTGACGGCCGGATCGTGTCGCTGCCGGGCTATCCCTTCGCTCGGATCACCCACCGACTGCCCGCCGAGCCGACCCCCGCCACCACCGCACGGACCCCCGGCGGGGACCGCGCGGACACGGCGGCTGACCCGACGGCGGCGCCCGCCACCGTCGCATCCCCGGCAGCACCGTCCCGGCAACCCTCGGACCTGGAGGAGAACGACGTGTCAGAGACCAACGGCCACCTCGCACCGGCGGCCGTCGAGCACATCCGTACCACCGTCGTGGACGCGGTGGCGGCGGTGCTGGGGGTGCGGCCGGACGACATCGGCCTGGACGAGCACCTCAGCGACTTCGGCTTCGACTCGGTCACGGTCGTCGACCTGACCGACCGGGTCAACGCGGAGCTGGGCACCGCCCTCAACCCGGCGGACTTGTACGGGTTCCGCAATGTCGGAGCGCTGGTGGAGGTACTGGCCCGGCAGACCGCCGGAGCGACGGCCCCGTCCCCGGTGCGCGAAGAAGCCGCCACCGTACGGGAGGAACCCATACCCACGGCCGTACGCGAAGAACGCACTGCCGTGTCGCAGGAGCCCCTGCCTGTGGCGGCCGCGCAGGAACAGTTCCCGGCCGGAGGGCCGCAGGAGCCCGTCGCCATCGTCGGCATGGCCGGATCGTTCCCCGGCTCCCCCGACCTCCCGGCGTACTGGACCAACCTGCTGGCCGGACGCGACCTCGTCGGGGAGATCCCCGCCGAGCGTTTCGACTGGCGCGAGATCTACGGCGACCCGCGCACCGACCCGGAGAAGGTGCCCTCGCGCTGGGGCGGCTTCCTCGCCGACGCCGATCTCTTCGACCCGGCCTTCTTCCGCATCTCGCCGCGTGAGGCGAAGCTGATGGACCCGCAGCACCGGCTGTTCCTGCAGACGGTGTGGCGGACGATCGAGGACGCCGGTCACGATCCGGCCTCGCTGGCCGGCAGCGACACCGGTGTCTTCGTCGGCTGCGGCTCGACGGAGTACGCGACGCTGCTGCTCCAGTCCGGCGTCGAGATCGACGGCCAGCTGGCCACCGGAAACGCGCACAGCGTGCTGGCCAACCGGGTCTCCTTCCTACTGGACCTGCGCGGCCCGAGCGAGCCGGTCGACACCGCCTGTTCCTCCAGCCTGGTCGCCGTGCACCGCGCGGTGCGGGCCATCCAGGACGGCGAGTGCTCGGCGGCGATCGCCGGCGGCGTCAACCTCACCCTCACTCCCACCGGCTATCTGGCGTTCGGCAAGTCCGGAATGCTCGCCGCGGACGGACTCTGCAAGACCTTCGACCACCGCGCCGACGGCTATGTGCGGGGCGAGGGCGTCGGCGCGGTCCTGCTGAAGCCGCTGTCGGCGGCGCTGCGCGACGGCGACACGGTGTACGCGCTGGTCCGCGGCACGGCGGTGAACCACGGCGGACGGGCCGCGTCCCTGACCGCGCCCAACTCCGACTCGCAGGCGGCCGTGATCACCGCCGCTCACCGGCGCGGCGGCACCGACGCCTCCCTCGTCGGGTACGTCGAGGCGCACGGCACCGGTACCGCACTGGGCGACCCGGTCGAGCTGAACGGGCTCACCCAGGCGTTCCGTGAGCTCGGCGTGGGCCCGGAGCGGGGTCAGTTCATCGGGCTCGGCAGCGTCAAGACCAACGTCGGCCACCTGGAGACGGCGGCGGGGATCGCCGGACTCATCAAGATCGTGCTGTCGATGCGTCACCGCATGCTCCCTCCGACCCTCCACATCGAGCGTCCCAACCCGCTGCTGAACCTGGCGGGCAGCCCGTTCCACCTGGTGGACTCAGCCCGTCCGTGGGACCGCCCGCGCACCGCCTCCGGGGGCGAGGCGCCGCGACTCGCGGGGGTCAGCTCCTTCGGCTTCGGCGGCGTCAACGCCCACGTGGTCGTCGAGGAGTTCATCGACCCACGTCCGGTCCAGGTCCACGACGGCACCTCCGAGCTGTTCGTGCTGAGCGCCCGGAACGACGACCGGCTCAAGGAGTACGCGGCGCTGCTCGCCGATCACCTCGGGCGGGCCGCGGCGCGCGGCGGCGACGCTGTCGACCTGCGGGCGCTGGCCCGCACGCTGCAGATCGGCCGGCCCGCGTTGGAGCGCCGCCTGGCCGTGGTCACCGACTCGGCCACCCGGCTCGCGGACGCGCTGCGGGCGTTCGCGGCCGGGGAGAAGAGCGACCTCGCCGTCGAGACCACCCCGGCCGGTCCCGACCGGGCCGCCGCCGGCCTGCTCGACGAGGACGACCGGACCCGTGTGCTGGAACTGGCACGGTCCGGCGATCTCGGCAAGGCCGCGGCGCTGTGGGTGCGCGGTACGGACATCGACTGGACGGCGCTGCACGCCGGTGCCCCGTGGCGCCGGGTGGCCGGACTTCCCACGTACCCGTTCGCCCGCGAGCGGCACTGGCTGCCCCCGGTCCCGACCCTCGTCACGTCCACTCCCACCCCGGCCACGGCACCCGCGCCTGCTCCGGCGGACTCCGCGTCCGCCCCGGTTCCGGCCGGCGCGGTCGTCCCGAGCCCGGCGGGGCCGGCCGCCCCGGCCCCGGTGGCCCCCGTCTCCCGTACCGCCCCGCCGCTCGCGGCGGGCTCCCCCGGAAAGAGCACCGCCGCTGTGCTGAACGGCACCGCCCCTCGGTCCGCCTCCCCGTCCGTCCCCGGACGGCCCACCGCCGCGTCATCGGCCGGCGCCGCCGACGCCGCCCCGACGGGCCCGGCCGCCGGTCCTTCGGGGGACCTGGCCGCCCAGGTGCGGGTGCTGCTGGCGGAGGGCATCGGACTCCCGCCCGAGTCCGTGGACCCCGGCCGGGACCTCGCCGCGTACGGCGTCGACTCGATCTCCGCGCTGCGGATCATGCAGCGTATCCAGGCGGCGTTCGGCGACCACATCCCCATGGCCGCGATCTTCGAGTGCACCACGCTCAACAGCCTGGTCCAGCACCTGATCGACGAGTACGGCGTCCCGCCGCAGGGCACGGCCGCCACCGGCAGCGAAGCGGTCGCGCAGCGCACGTCGGACGTGCCCGCCGAGCCGGCCGTCGCCGCCCCGGAGGCCACCGTCGTCCCTTTCGGCGATGACGGCCCGGGCACCCCGCTGTACGGCCTGCCCGGAGCCACCGGCGAACTCACCTGGCTGCTGCACCTGCGGACCTGGTTCGCCGCCGAAGGCCCCGTCCGCGGGGTGGAGTTCACCTCCACGGCGCCGCGCGGCACGAACAACGGCCACGGTCTGACCGAGCTCGCCGAGACGTGCGCCGAGGCCATCCTCGCGGACCGTTCCGAAGGGCCGTTCCGGCTGGCCGGGCACTCGATCGCCGCGCGGCTGGCGGTCGAGACCGCCCGGATCCTGACCGACGCCGGTCACGAGGTCGCCCAGCTGGTCCTCCTGGACGCGCCGGAGCCCGACGCCACGCTCGCGGAGGACGCCGTCGCGGACGTACGGGCTGTCGCGGAGCAGTTCGCCGCCGTGTGGTCCGGCCGCCCGCTGACCACGACCGGCACCGGTCCGGACCGCGAGTCCGCCCTGCGGTCGGCCGCGGAGTCCCTCTCCGCGCTCCCCGGGATTCCGCTGCGCGGCACGGAACTCACCGAGCGCCTGGCCTTCGCCGCCGACTGGCGGGGGGCGCTGCGCCGGACAGCCGGTGACACCGCCGTCCGCCCGCTGGCCCTGGCCGGCCGGACCTCCGTCCTCGCCACCCCTGACGCGCTGTCGTGGGACCGCGCGCTCGTGCCGCCGCCGGCTCTGCTCGAGCCGGTGCCGGTGCCGGGCGGCGTCGTGTCCCGCGAGGGCGCGGCCCGGCTGGCGGAGCGCCCCGCTGCGCCGGCGCCCGCGAGGCACGCGCCGCTGGAGGTCACCGACCGGGAGGTCCGCACCGTCCCGGCGGAGGACCGCCACTTCCTGGTGCCGATCAACCGCAGCGGGAGCAAGACGCCCTCGTTCTGGGTCCACCACCTGTTCGGTGACGTCAGCTACTGCATCTACCTGTCCCGCTACCTCGGCATGGAGCACCCGCTGTACGGCCTGGAGCAGCTCGACTCCGACCTGCGGTTCACCGAGTTCCCGTCGATCGAGGCGATGGCGGCCCGCTACGTGGCGGAGATCCGCGAGGAGCACCCGGAGGGCCCGTACGTGCTCGGCGGGGCGTCCTTCGGCGGCATCCTCGCCTTCGAGATGGCGCGTCAGCTCGTCGAGGCGGGCCAGGAGGTGTCGCACCTGTACCTGGTGGACGCGCTGCTGCCGGGCACCGGTGCCTGGAACGGCGTCGACAACACGGTGATCACCGAGGAGAACCAGGACGCGGTGACGCTGATGCTGATCGGCAACTCGGCCTCGCAGCTGTGGAAGGCCGACCCGACGCTGACCATCGACGAGCTGATCGGCATGTCCAGCGACGAGGCCATCGACTACGTCACCCGGCACGTGGTGGAGGGCTCCCCCGCCCAGCTGTCCGCGGACGAGGTGCACCGGCTGGTCCGCACCCGCTTCGCCCTCCTGGACCTCAACGGCAAGCTGCTGCTCGACTACGAGGCCCGGCCGTTCGCCCGGCCGGTGCGGACGACGGTCTTCCACGCCACGAAGGGCTTCTCCGCCGCGGAGAACCCGTACGGCATGCCCGCCATCGGGCGGGACGACTCCGACACCACCAACGGGCTCGGTTCGCTCGCCGGCGACGACGTGACCGTCCACGACCTGGACGCGGACCACTTCACGATCGTCCTGGAGGACAACCTGCGCGCCATCGCCGAGGTCGTGACCCGCACCTTGCCCGCCCTCAACCCGAACGGACCGCGCTCATGACCGAGTTCAGCGTGTACTTCTTCTCCTCCAACGACCGCAACGGCTTCGGGGACCGCTACCGGTTCATCCTCGACGTCGCCCGCACCATCGACGACAAGGGCTTCAAGGCGATCTGGACCCCGGAGCGCCACTTCCAGGAGTTCGGCGGCAGCTTCCCTAACCCGTCCGTCCTGAGTGCGGCCCTCGCCGCCACCACGAAGAACCTGCACCTGCGGGCCGGCAGTGTCGTGCTGCCGCACCACCACCCGGTGCGGGTCGCCGAGGAGTGGGCCCTGGTCGACCAGCTCTCCGGCGGGCGCGTGGGCATCTGCCTGGCCACCGGCTGGCACAAGGGCGACTTCGTCTTCCACCCCGAGCTCTACGACACGCGCCGGGAGTACACCTTCGGGCACATCGAGACGCTGCGCGCCCTGTGGCGCGGGGAGCAGGTGGCGTTCCCGGGCCCGGACGGTCAGGCCCTGAACGTGCGTACGTATCCTCGTCCGCACCAGCCGGAGCTGCCGCTGTGGCTGGTACACACCTCCAACCCCCGGACGTGGCTCCAGGCGGGCCGCGCCGGGCTCAACGTGCTGACCCTGCTGGACAGCTGGGAGCGCCTGGAGGAGAACATCTCCGCCTACCGCGCGGCACGGGCCGAGGCCGGGCTCGACCCCGCGGCCGGCGTCGTGACCGTGGGGCTGCACACCTTCGTGGGCGACGACGAGGCGGAGGTCAAGCGGATCGTGCACGATCCGGTGCGGAGCTACCTGTCCTCCTTCGTCGCTCAGAAGCGCAACGACGCCGCCGTCGACGGCGAGTCGTCCGCCATGAGCGACGCCGAGCACAAGGCGCTCGTCGATATCGCGGCGGAGGACTTCTACCAGCGCCGCTCGCTGCTCGGCACGCCCGACAAGTGCGCCAAGGTGGTGCAGCGGCTCAGCGACATCGGCGTCGGCGAGATCGCCTGCCTGATCGACTTCGGCGTGCCCTTCGACACGGTCCTGGGCATGCTGCCCAAGCTGAACGAGCTGCGGGCCGCCTTCGCGTCGCCTGCCCCGGCCGCCGCCCCGCCCCAGGACGACGACGCCCTGTCCTGGTACTACGCCCGGAACTGACACCCCGCACAGAACGGTGCCGGCGGCGGACCGAACTCGCCGCCGGCACCGTCCTCCTCCCCTGGAGTGCCACCATGACAACGCCCCTGTCCGACGTCGACCGCTGGGTCCTGCGCCCCGCACCGCGCACCGCCCCGCTCCTCAGGCTCATCTGCGTGCCGTACGCCGGCGGGGGCACCGCCGCCTTCCAGGGCTGGAGCGACCTGCTGCCGGACACCGTGGAACCCTGGTTCCTCAGGCTGCCCGGCCGCGAGGCCCGCTTCCGGGAGGAACCACGCACCGACGTGCCGGTGCTGGTGAAGGAGGCGGCCTCCGTCCTCGCTCCGGCCCTCGACGGCCCGTACGCCCTGTTCGGGCACAGCCTCGGCGCGCTCATCGCTTTCGAGCTCGCCCGTGAACTGCGCCGCTCCCACGGCAAGGACCCCGTCCACCTGGCGGTCTCCGCCCGCTCGGCCCCCCACCTCCCCCTCCGGCACGCCGTGGTCCACCGGCTCCCCGACGACCTGCTGCTGGAGGCCCTGGACCAGCGCTTCAACGCGATCCCGCCGGCCGTCCGGGACGATCCCCAGATGCGCGCCCTGTATCTGCCGGTACTCCGCGCGGACGTCACCCTTCTCGAGACGTACGTGCACTCCCCCGCTCCGCCTCTGCCCTGCTCCATCACGGCGTACGGCGGCCAGGACGACCCGGAGTTCGGCCCCGGCGAGCTGGACGGCTGGCAGCGGCACACCGCGTCAGCGTTCCGCCTGCGGATGTTCGCGGGAGGCCACTTCTTCCTGAACCCGTGCCGTGCCGAACTCGTCACGGACCTCATGGGGGACCTCTACGCCGCGATGATCCCCTGAACCGGCAGCAGTCCGATGCCGGGTCCTCACCCTGTGCGACATGCCCCTGAGACGATGCGAGGACGCAGCACCGGTGCTTCCTCGTTCACTGGCGGCCACAGCGTGGAGGAGCAGGTGATCACTATGAGGGAACAGGCGGACGGTTGGAGCTTCCTGACCAACCATGCCCGCGTGTTACTCACCATCGCCCGTGATCCCGCGACACGCGTCCGTGACATCGCCGCCTCATGTCACATCACCGAGCGCACCGCCCAGACCGTCTCGACCGGCCCTGCGGCCCACAGGCGCCGTACCGCGGCGGCGAGTTCCTTGCTGTGTCCGTGGCGGCGCAGGATGTCCACCGCGTCCGCCAGCTCCGGGACGCCTGTCTCGGGGCCGGCCGTCGCCGAACGGCCTCGCCAGCGGGCCTCGTGGTGCATCACGGAGTGGCAGGCGTGCTGTGCCAATGGGCCTGCCGCGCTGCGGCGGGCACCGCTGAAGGACGCCTGCGCCCACACGCCCTGCAGCCGCTCTTCGGCCCGGTCCACGGGTCTCGAACCGGCCTCCTCCTCCGCTGCCTACGAGAGGAAGGCGGTCTTGTCGTGCTCCGCGAGCGCCCAGGCGACGGACTGGGAACGCCACCAGGACGAGGCCGTGTCCCCGGCGGTCGGTGTCTCCTCGAGCTCTCGCGTGTCCCAGCGGGAGGACTCGAACAGGAAGGCAGCGGCTGCCGCCGCGCTCGCTCGGGCCGTGACGTCGTCGGCGTCGAGCTCCACGGCGCGCCGGCTTTCGGCGGCGAGACTCCTCGCGGGTCCGATGTCGCCGCGTTCGCCTGGCCGAGGAAATCCGGCGGCTCGTCGGAGCTCAGTCCTCCCTCGGCTGCGGCGCCGGAATGAGTGCGGCGGCCACCGCCTTGTTCACCGCGTCCAGCCGGGACACCGCGCCGAGCTTGCGGAACACGTTCCGCAGGTGGCGCTTGACGGTGCCTTCGGCGATGTTCAGCCGACGGGCGATCTGGGAGTTGCTGAGCGCCTCCGCGGTGAGGGCGAGGACCTCGCGCTCGCGTTCCGACAGCAGGTCGCCAGGTGCCTGGCTGACACGGTCGAGGCCCTGCTGGGACACGGAGAGGATCACATGGCCGGGCCCCCGGTCGACGACCACGCTGTGGATCGCGGAGATCAGCTCGTGCCGGGTCGATCCCTTGACGAGGTAGGCGCTGGCGCCCAGGGCGAGCAGTTCCCTGGCCAGGACGACGTCGTCGTGCATCGTCAGCACGACGACACGTGACCGGGGCGAAACCCGGCGCAGCTGCGGGAGGGTCTCCCGGATTCCCTGGCCGGGCATCTCGACGTCGAGGACGATGACGTCCGGGTGCAGTGCGGCGGCCTTTTCGCAGGCGTCCTTACCGCTGTGGGCCTCGCCGGCGACCTCGACGCCGCCGGCGGCGGTGAGGATCTCCGTGACGCCTTCCCGGAAGAGCGTGTGGTCGTCGGCTATCAGGACCCTGATCGGTCTACGCGGGCTCGCCACCGTTCTCCCCCTCCAACGGTAAGAAGACCAAAATGCGTGCACCGCAGCCCGGCTGCGACTCCACCGTGACACTGCCGCCCAGGAGTTCGGCCCGCTCTCGCATGGAGAGCATTCCGCTGTGGCCGCGCGGAGCGGTGGTCGCCGGGTCGAATCCGACGCCGTCGTCCTCGATGGCGGCGCGCGCCTCTCCGGGTGCCACATGAACCTCGACCGTGATCAACGAGGCCCGGGCGTGGCGTACGGCGTTGCGCTGCGCTTCCCGGACGATCAGGAAGAGCTCCTCCGCCGCTCCGGCCGGCAGCCAGGTTTCGTCGCCGGTCACCGAGACCCGCACCTCGGCGCCGCGGTCACCCATGCCGTCGAGGTCCCGGGTGAGGGCGGTGTGCAGGGAGGCGGTGTCGATCCGGTGGCGCAGGCCCGTCATGACATCGCGCAGGCTGCTGAGGGACTCGCGTACCGTCGTCCGGGCGGCGTCGAGTTTCCTGCGGGCAAGTTCCGGCTGCTCGGCCTCGTACACTTCGTACAGCTCGAACCAATTGAGGGCGGTGCCCAGTTGGCCGGCCACCTCGTCGTGCAGCTCCCTGGCGATGCGCCGGCGTTCGTCGTTGTGCGCGCTCCGGATGCGTTCCAGCAGGTAGCCGATGTGTGCCACGGACCGGGCCGTGTGCCGGGCGACTATCTGACGGTGGAGCAGGGAGAACAGCACGGCCGTCTCCGTCGGGCCGGGTCGGCTCGGTTCCGGCTCGTCCGTCAGCACGACGACCACGGCGTCGAACAACGCGGTCGCGGCCCGCCCGGACTCCACCGGGTGGGTGCGCGGACCGCCGGGACGCACTACGTCTCCCAGGTAGTCCGTACCGTGCGGCAGGTATGTTCCGCGGTGCAGCTCGGAGATGACGTGAGCGAGGATGCGCCGCGCCTCCGCGACGTACGGCTCCGCGTTCCGCTTTTCCCTCAGGAGGGACGAATCGGTGCTGTGCAGGGCGGCCTCGTAAGCCGCGAGGATCTCGTCCATGCGGCGTTCGAGCACGCCTGCGGCGGTGCCGCGCACGCCCAGCTGAGCTTCCACGTCGAAACACCCCCGCTGAGCAGGTGAACGTTCCTCCGGTTTGCATCTGCGTCCGAACCTCGAGGTTACATCGACCACTTGATCGAGAGACGTTAAGGAAGCGTCAAGATCCTCCTCTACGGTTCGGGTGCGACGCGACCCCTACCCCTAAAGACACATCCGGGGTACCTCACTGGGCGCCATCCCGTCGCGCGTTGTTGATACCGGTCGACCAGTATTGATTAACTTGCGGCACCCAGAGACCGTTCCACCGTTCTTCGAGATCGCGACAGGGCTCTGCCTGCGGGGAGGCATCAGATCCATGAACGTTCTGATCGTCGAGGACGACGAAGGGATGGCCGAGGCACTCCAGGAGACTCTGAGCGTCCACGGCTTCCGCACCCGTCGTGTCGCCACCGGCGCCGAGGCCATGGACCACCTCGCGCAGGTGGGCCTCGTCCTGCTCGACCTGGGGCTTCCCGACCTCGACGGTCACGAGGTCTGCCGGCGGATCCGCGAGGTGTCGTGCGTACCGGTCATCACGCTGAGCGGCAGGACCGAGGAACTCGACCGGGTCATGGCCCTGCACATGGGGGCGGACGACTTCGTCCCCAAGCCTTTCAGCCGGCATGAGCTGGTGGCGCGGATCCGGTCCCTGCTGCGGCGGGCCGGAGGCTGCGCCCTGCACGGGGCGAGTCAGGCACCCGCCTCGGCCGGAGCACCGCCGTACCAGCCGGTGCTTCCTTCCTTGATTCCCGCCCAGACACCGGCTCCGGTGATGGCCGCCCCGACCACGGCGACACCCTCACCCGCCGCCCCGCCTCTCCTGGAGCCCGCCCCCACCGTGCGTTCGCAAACAACCGCGGACGACATGGGCGGCCAACCGCACCGGCCTGCCCAGGCCCCCCTGCAGGCCGGCCCCGTCCGGCTGGATCCGCGTACCCGCAAGGTATTCGTGCATGGGGAGGAGATACGGGTCACCCGCAAGGAGTTCGACCTCCTGGCGATGCTTCTGCAGGAGCCCGGCACGGTGGTGGAGCGCCAGCGGATCATGTCCCGGGTGTGGGACGAGAACTGGTACGGATCCACCCGCACCCTCGACGTCCATGTGGGCTCGTTGCGCACCAAGCTCGGCAACACGCAGTGGATCGAGACCGTTCGCGGTGTCGGTTACCGGCTTGCGGTACCGATGACCGCCCACGTCTGAGACGGGACCTACGACGATGATGATGAGCCCCGCCGCCGCGCCGGCTCCGGCCCTGCCCCGCGGGAATTCGCCCACGGTCGCCGCGGTGGCCGCCCACCAGGTACGCGGCCCCCTGTCGTCCGTGCGTCTGCGCCTGGAACTGCTGCTCGACCGACTCGCCGCCACGGCGGACGCGGACACCCAGCGCGAAGTCCATGGCGTGCTGCGGGAGATGGACCGTCTTTCGCAGGTGCTGGAGCAGGTCCTGGCCTGGGGCAGCGTCGAGCATGAGAGCGACACCCCCATGGAGAGCGTCGACGCCCTCGGCGTGGCCGCGGCCCGCGTCGACTCCTGGCATGCCCTCGCCTCCGTCCGGGGCGTGCGACTGAGCCTGGACGGCATCGCCACCACGGGTCTCCAGGTCCGGGGGTCCCTGGAGCAGTGCCTCGACGTGTTCCTGGACAACGCCCTGCACGTGTCCCCGAACGGGGGTTGCGTCGTCGTCACCGTCGACGAGTCACCCGCCGAGGTGCGCGTAGAGGTCTGCGACCAGGGACCGGGCATGACGGAGACGGAGATCGCTCATGCCTGCGAGCCGTTCTGGCGGGGCAGCGCGGGGCGCGGCCGGCAGGGCACCGGGCTGGGCCTGACCATCGCGAGCGCCCTCCTCTCCGCGTCGGGCGGCCGCCTCGAGCTGGGCCGCGCGCCCGCGGGCGGGCTCCGGGCGGTCGCCGTGCTGCCCCGCGCCGAATGAGCCCGGCGCGCGCCTTCGCACCAGGGCACGCGGCAGCCGTCAGTTCCTGGTGCCCGATGTACCGAGGTCGGCGTTCGTCCCCGTATCCGCCCGGTCCGTCCGGTCCGACGGGCGGACCCTTCGGCGGAACCGCCGTTGCAGCGGTCGCTCGATCAGCACGTAACTCAGCCATCCGAGAAGCACGGTCCCTGCGGCCGTGACCGGGAACAGCAGCAGGAAGCCGCGCATGCCGGGTTCGCCCCAGCCCCAGCCGGCGACCCGCAGCGCAGCCGCCATCACGAACATGTGCCAGAGGAAGATGCCGTACGAGATCCGGCCGAGCCAGGCCATCACCCGGGCCGACAGCAACCGCTCCGGGCCGCTGCCGGGAGCGAGGGCCACGGGGAGCGCGAGTCCCAGGGAGACCACCAGGTAGCCGAAGTGCTCGATGAGGGCCGTGCGCGGGGTCGGCGGCTCCATGTGCCCGCCGGCCAGCGGTGTGGAGATCACGGCGTAGGCCGCGAGTGCGGCGGCCCAGCACAGCCAGGGACGGCGGACGACGAACCGTACGACCGCCGGTGGTTCACCAGGCTGCCGTGCGGCGTACACGGACACCGTCGCCAGAGCCATCCCCGCCGCGAAGAAGCCGATGTAGCCCGGCAGCCACCACCATCGGGTCGGATGGGCCGCGGTGTCCGCGCTCGCCCACAGGGAGGCCCACCAGACCACGTTCACCGCTTCCAGCACAGCGAAGCAGGCCAGTGCCGGTCCGAGTCCCCGGCCGCCTGTGAGCAGCCGGCGGAAGAGGAGCGCCAGCAGCGGCAGCAGCAGATAGAAGCTGATCTCCGTGGCCAGGCTCCAGGTCTGGGAGAAGGCGCTCCAGGGCCACTGCGGCGTATGCGGGAAATCGCCCTCGGCGTAGGTGTGCTGGAGCGTGAGCACGCGCAGCAGACGTGCCGGCTGTTCGGCCAGGCTCCGGTGGAAGAAGAGCACCGAGAGGAGGGCGAGCACCCAGAACGCCGGATAGATGCGCAGGAAGCGGTGCCGGTAGTAGGACGTCATGTCCGGTGCCTTGCGGCCGTCCAGGGCAGCCGCCGCGAACGGGCGGAAGAGCAGATAGCCGGAGATGACGAAGAAGATGTACACGGACACCCCGAAGCGGTTGATCAGGGTGGCGAGCGGTCCCTTGCCGTCGGGGTCGAAGGCCACTCCGGCCCAGCCGGCGAGGTGGATGGTGAACACCATCGCTGCGGCCAGCCCCCGCAGACCGTCCATGGCGGGCAGATAGCCCCTCGTCGCGGTTCCGGACTCCGGGACGTTTCTCACAGTGCCGTGTGTCAAGGCGTCCCCCTCCGTGACTCCGCCGCGCCCGGCAGGGGCGCGGCGGAGGGTCGTATGGGCGTATGGTCGTGAGCGGTGGTCGGGCCGCTCAGACGTTCAGGTCGCGGTTCCTGAACCGGGCGAGCCCGAGGCCGAAGAGGACCGCGGGAGCCACCAGCAGCACGAGCATCCCCGGGTCGAAGCCCTCGCGGAGCGGGTTGCCGCCCAGGTAGTAGTGGAAGGCGGACAGGTACTTCAGCGGCTCGATCGCATCCGACTGGCTGGCCAGCGCGTTGACGACGAAGGCGAACGCCCCGTAGCCGGCCGTCACTCCGAGGGTGAGTGTGCGGCGGCCCGTGATCGCACCGGTGGCGAACGCCACGGCCGCGAAGGTGATGACGAGAAAGGCAAGTCCGACGACGGTGACGAGCAGGTTGCCGAACTCCACCTGCATGTCCAGCGCGGAGTTGAGCACCGCGAGTTCGAGCAGGACGATCAGCGAGAAGCCCGCGACCGCGACGCAGGTCGCGGCGAACCGCTGCACCAGCAGCTGCCCACGCTCGATCGGCTGGGCGAGGTAGAGGTCGAGCAGGCCCGTCTCCTCCTCCCCGGCGACCGACTTCGAACCGGTGATCGTGACGTACACCAGGAGCAGCAGCGGCACGATCATGCCGAGGATGGTGGCCCGCAGGAAGCCGGGTCCGGTCGCCAGGTCGTCGAACGCGAGCGCCTTCTGGAAGCCGCTGGGGTCCTCGGTGGCCTTGTCCGGGTCGAAGCTCGACGTGTACATCAGGGTGACCAGAGCCAGTCCGGCCGCCCAGAAGACCAGGCCGCGACGCTGGTCGCGCAGTGCCTGTCCGAAGACGGCGAGTGGTTCAGCGGACACCGTGCATCTCCTCCTTGGGCTCCTGCGCGTAGGCGTGCAGGAAGATTTCTTCGAGATCCGGCTCCTCGCACACCAGGCTGACCACGGTGTGCTGAGCAGCCGTCTTGACGAGCGCGTCGGCCGCGCCGTCGAGCGTGCAACTGAGCGTGTTGGCCTGGACCTTGACGTCGCGTACCCCGGGCAGGACGGAGAAGTGGCGGGGGTCCACCGGGTCCGAGAAGCGGATCTCCACCCGGCGCTGGGCCTGTTCGAGCAGGGTGTCGACATCCGAGACGGAGACGAGCTTTCCGCCTCGGATGATGGCCACCCGGTCGCCGACGTGCTGCACCTCGGACAGGATGTGCGAGGACATCAGGACCGTCTGCCCGTTCCGCTTGGCCTCGCGGACCATGGCCAGGAACTCCTGCTGGACCAGCGGGTCGAGTCCGGTCGTGGGCTCGTCGAGGATGAGCAGGTCGGGGTTGTGCATGAAGGCCTGGATGATGCCGACCTTCTGCTTGTTGCCCTTGGACAGGTTGTGCACGGGCCGCTTGAGGTCCACGTTCAACCGTTCGGCGAGCGACAGGATGGTGGCCTTTTTCACCCCGCCACGGACCCGGGCCAGGAACTCCAGGAGCTCCAGGCCACTGCCCCTCCCGGCGAGCGGCAGTTCGCCCGGCAGGTATCCGACGCGCCGGCGCAGCTCGCTGCCGCCCTGGCGCGGACTCTTGCCGAAGAGTTCGATCCGGCCCGACGTGGGACGGATGAGATCGAGCAGCAGCCGGATGGTCGTCGTCTTGCCCGCACCATTGGGGCCGAGATAACCGAAGACTTCCCCCTGGTTGATACTCAGTGACAGTCCCTCCAGGGCTTTGTGCTTCCCGTAGGACTTACTGAGTCCCTCGGCCAGCGCCACAGGGGTCATGCTGCATCCGCTCCTTCTTCTCTTGCTCCCAGCGACTCCAGACGAGGGGCATCTCGCGTTCCAGCCACTCGTAGAAGTCGTACATCTCCTGAAGCCGCCGGCTGCGTACCGGCGGTTCGCCCGCCAGCAGCTCCAGCCCGCGTGCGGTGACCCGTTTGAACTCGCCGTAGCGCGAGGCCTGGGTCATGGCGTGCTCGATCCAGGCGTGAGGGTTGATGCGATAGCGGTCACCCCGCTCGCCCGGCCTGCGAAAGCGTTCGACCAGCTGGCTGGGCACCAGGTGCCGCAGCGCCGTGCTGATCGAGCCGACGCTGACGGACAGCGCCTCGGCGATCTGCCCGAGTGTCTGCTCGGCGGGATCGCAGATCAGCAGCCAGCCGATGGCCCGGCCGGACATGCGGATCAGCCCCTGCTGCTCCAGTTGCAGAGCGACCGCCTCGACGAACTCCAGCTCCTGAGAGGTGGCCGTACTTGCCGTCACCAACCTTCACCCCCTTTGGTTTGTTCAGAATACACTGAACAAACAGCACGTACTAGCCGTTCTACCAATTCTGCGGGTGCGAAACCTTCCGCAGGATCGCGCGCGACGTCGACGCTAGGGCCTCGATTCCCCGCCCATACGGCCCTGACCTGCATGTACGCCAAAGGTGGTGGGGGTGGCGTACCCCTTTCGGGACAGCGGACCCGTCGTACGTTGCCCCGCTTCCGTGGACCTCTCGACCATCAGTGCGACGGCAACCAACCACGCCCGAACGGGAGAACCGCATGTCTTCTCGGCTCTTCACCTCGGAGTCCGTGACCGAGGGCCATCCGGACAAGATCGCCGACCGGATCAGCGACACCGTCCTCGACGCACTCCTGGCACAAGACCCCACGGCGCGCGTCGCGGTGGAAACCCTCATCACCACGGGCCAGGTGCACGTGGCCGGGGAGGTCACGACGAGCGCGTACGCGGACATCCCCACCCTGGTCCGCGAGGCCGTCCTCGACATCGGCTACGACTCCTCCGCGAAGGGGTTCGACGGCGCCTCCTGCGGTGTCTCCGTCTCGATCGGCGCCCAGTCGCCCGACATCGCCCAGGGCGTCGACACCGCCTACGAGGCCCGTGTCGACGCCGCCGCGGGGACGGACGACGAGCTGAGCCGGCAGGGCGCGGGCGACCAGGGCCTGATGTTCGGTTACGCCACCGACGAGACCCCGGAGCTGATGCCGCTCCCCATCAGCCTCGCCCACCGGCTCTCCCGCCGCCTGGCCGAGGTGCGCAAGAAGGGCGACGTCCCCTATCTGCGCCCCGACGGCAAGACACAGGTCACCATCGAGTACCAGGGCAGCAGGCCCGTCCGCCTCGACACCGTCGTCGTCTCCTCGCAGCACGCGAGCGACATCGCCCTCGACTCGTTGCTCACCCCCGACATCCGCGAGCAGGTCGTCGAGTACGCGCTGAAGGAGCTCGCCGAGAGCGGTGTCAACCTGGAGACGGACGGCTACCGACTCCTGGTCAACCCGACCGGCCGCTTCGAGATCGGCGGCCCGATGGGCGACGCCGGCCTGACCGGCCGCAAGATCATCATCGACACCTACGGCGGCATGGCCCGCCACGGCGGCGGCGCCTTCTCCGGCAAGGACCCCTCCAAGGTCGACCGCTCCGCCGCCTACGCCATGCGCTGGGTCGCCAAGAACGTCGTCGCCGCCGGTCTCGCCCGACGCTGCGAGGTCCAGGTCGCCTACGCCATCGGCAAGGCCGAGCCCGTCGGTCTGTTCGTCGAGACGTTCGGCACCGCCACCATCGCCCACCACCTGATCGAGCGGGCCATCACCGAGGTCTTCGACCTGCGCCCCGCCGCGATCATCCGCGACCTCGACCTGCTGCGCCCCGTCTACGCCCAGACGGCCGCCTACGGCCACTTCGGCCGTGAACTGCCCGACTTCACCTGGGAGGCGACCGACCGCGTGGAGGCGCTGCGCGCCGCGGCCGGGCTGTAGGACGTCACTCCGTCACGTCCACCCCACCGCCGAAAGGACAGCCGATGAGCATCGTCGAGGAGAGGAACTCGGCGCATCCTCTGCACAGCTTCACCGCCGTACCGGCGCCCGCCACCGTACCGGGACAGCGTTCCGCGACCTCGTCGCAGCCGCCCCGCGTGCCGTCACTGCGCGAGCGCACCGCCGAACTGACCGGGCTGCGGGAACGGATCCGTCGTGGCCCCAGCCCCGAGGCCACCGCGGCCCAGCACGCCAAGGGCAAACTCACGGCGCACGAGCGCCTGGAACTCCTTTTCGACAGGGGGACGTTCACGGAGATCGAGCCCTGGCGCCGGCACCGGGCAAGCGGGTTCGGTCTGGAGGCGAAGCGTCCGCACACGGATGGTGTGATCACCGGCTGGGGCTTGGTGGACGGGCGCCGGGTCTTCGCGTACGCGCATGACTTCCGCGTCTTCGGCGGAGCGCTGGGCGAGGCACACGCGCAGAAGATCCATAAGATCATGGACCTGGCCGAGGCCGCCGGCGCACCGCTGGTGGGGCTGTGCGACGGGGCCGGCGCGCGGATCCAGGAAGGCGTCACCGCCCTCGCCGGATACGGCGGCATCTTCCAGCGCAACGTCCGCAACTCCGGGGTGATCCCCCAGATCAGCGTCGTCCTGGGGCCGTGCGCGGGCGGCGCGGCCTACTCCCCCGCCCTGACCGACTTCGTCTTCATGGTCCGGGGCACCTCCCAGATGTTCATCACCGGCCCGGACGTGGTGCAGGCCGTGACCGGCGAGCGGATCTCCCACGACGGGCTAGGCGGTGCCGAGGTGCACGCCGCCACCTCCGGTGTGGCCTCCTTCGTCCACGACGACGAGGAGAGTTGTCTCGCCGAGGTGCGGTACCTGCTCTCCCTGCTGCCGTCGAACAACCGGGAACTCCCGCCCCCCGCGCCGACGGACGATCCCTCGGACCGGCGGTGCGAGGCGCTGTACGACCTCGTCCCCGCCGACCCGAACCAGTCGTACGACATGCGGCGGGTGATCGAGGAGATCACCGACGACGGCGAGTACGTCGAGGTCCATGAGCGCTGGGCGACGAACGTGGTCTGCGCCTTGGCCCGGCTCGGCGGCGAGGTGGTCGGTGTGGTCGCCAACCAGCCGTCGAGCCTGGCCGGCGTGCTCGACATCCACGCGTCGGAAAAGGCCGCACGGTTCGTCCAGATGTGCGACGCCTTCAACATACCGCTGGTGACCCTGGTGGATGTCCCGGGCTTCCTGCCGGGCGTCGACCAGGAGCACGGCGGTGTCATCCGGCACGGCGCCAAGCTGCTGTACGCGTACTGCAACGCGACGGTGCCCCGGGTGTCCGTCGTTCTCCGCAAGGCCTACGGCGGCGCCTACATCGTGATGGACTCCCGCTCCATCGGAACGGACCTGGCCTTGGCGTGGCCGGCCAACGAGATCGCCGTCATGGGCGCCGAGGGCGCGGCCAACGTGGTGTTCCGCCGTGAGATCGCCGCTTCCGACGACCCGGCCCGCATCCGCGCCGAACGCATCGCCGAGTACCGGCGGGAGCTGATGCACCCGTACTACGCGGCGGAGCGCGGCCTCGTCGACGACGTCATCGACCCCGCCGAGACCCGCTCCCGCCTCATCGACGCGCTCACGGCCCTGCGGGCCAAGCACGCACCCCTGCCCAGCCGCAAGCACGGGAACCAGCCGCAATGAGCACCGACATCCGCGTCCTGCGCGGCAACCCCGGCCCGGAGGAACTGGCCGCCCTCACCGCGGTCCTGCTCTCCCTCGCGGCCCGCGACGAAGGCGCACTGCGCACCGCGCTCCAGCGGCCAGGTGCCGGATGGGCACTGCGCCAGGGAGTCCACCGCCCGGCGGGCGCCTGGCTGTCCGCGCCACGTCCGACATGGCAGCCTTCGGGCTGATTTCACCCCGTCACCCCTCAACGCGGTCCCTGGCCGCCCCTACGCCGCTCCACGCGGCCCCCCACGCCGCCCTGCGCCGGCCCGACGCCGGCCCGCTTCCGGGCTCACGACCTCTCAGGGAGAAACGCCGTGCGTATCGCCGTGACCGGCTCGATCGCGACCGACCATCTCATGGTCTTCCCGGGCCGCTTCACCGACCAGCTCATCTCCGGACAGCTCGACCGGGTGTCCCTGTCGTTCCTCGCCGACCGGCTCGACATCCGGCGCGGCGGTGTGGGCGCCAACATCGCCTTCGCTCTCGGCCGGCTCGGGCTGCGACCCGTGCTGGTCGGCGCGGCAGGCGCGGATTTCACCGAGTACGGCGACCGGCTGCGCGCCGCCGGTGTCGACACATCGGCCGTACGGATCAGCGAGGCGCTGCACACGGCGCGCTTCGTGTGCACGACCGACGCCGACCAGAACCAGATCGCCACCTTCTACGCGGGGGCCATGGCCGAGGCCCGTCGCATCGACCTCGGCGCGGTCCGCCGCTCCGTCGGCCGTCTGGACCTCGTCCTGGTCGGCGCGGACGATCCGCAGGCCATGCTCCGGCACACCAGGAGGGCACACGACCTCGACATCGACGTCGCCGCCGACCCCTCACAGCAGCTCGCCCGCCTCGACACCGAGCAGACCAAGCGCCTGGTCGACGGAGCACGCTGGCTGTTCACCAATGAGTACGAGGCGGCCCTGCTCCAGGAGCGCACCGGGTGGAGCGAGGCGGAGGTGCTGCGGCGCGTGGGCACCTGGATCGTCACCCGTGGAGCGGACGGGGTCTCCCTGTTCTCCGGCCACACCGCACGTGTGGACGTCCCCGCGGTGCCGTCGGAGGCGATCGCCGACCCCACCGGAGTCGGGGACGCCTTCCGGGCCGGCTTTCTGGCGGGGATCGCGGGAGAACTGTCGTACCGGCGAGCGGCCCAGCTCGGCTGCGCGTTCGCCACGGTGGTCCTGGAGTCGGTCGGAACCCAGGAGTACAAACTGGTGCCGGCCGACCTGGTGGCCCGCATCGACCGCTCCTACGGCCGGGCGGCGGCCGACGACCTCGAGCCTCTGCTGGCGAGCGCGTCATGAGCAGCGGGCTGAAGCAGAGAGTCGAAGCCTTCCGTGAGGCGCTGGCGACCCGGGTGGTGGTCGCGGACGGAGCGATGGGCACGATGCTCCAGGTCCACGACCCCACGCTCGAGGACTTCCAGAACCTGGAGGGCTGCAACGAGGTCCTGAACGTCACCCGCCCCGGCATCGTCCGCTCGGTGCACGCCGCGTACTTCGACGCCGGCGTGGACTGCGTGGAGACCAACACCTTCGGCGCCAACCACGCCGCCATGGCGGAGTACGAGATCGCCGAACGGGTGCACGAGCTGTCGGAGGCCGGCGCCCGGATCGCCCGCGAGGTCGCCGACGACTTCACCCGCAAGACCGGACGGCAACGCTGGGTGCTGGGCTCGATCGGTCCCGGCACCAAGCTGCCCACGCTCGGCCACATCTCGTACGCCACGATCCGCGACGGCTACCAGGCCAACGCAGAGGGTCTGCTCGCCGGCGGCGCCGACGCCCTGATCGTCGAGACCACCCAGGACCTTCTCCAGACCAAGGCCTCCGTCGTCGGGGCGCGGCGCGCCATGCACGCCATGGGAGTCGAGGTGCCGCTGCTGTGCTCGATGGCCTTCGAGACGACCGGGACGATGCTGCTCGGCTCGGAGATCGGCGCCGCGCTCACCGCGCTGGAGCCGCTCGGCATCGACATGATCGGCCTGAACTGCTCCACGGGCCCGGCCGAGATGACCGAGCATCTGCGGCATCTGTCCCGCCATGCCCGCGTCCCCCTGCTGTGCATGCCGAATGCCGGCCTGCCGATCCTCACCCAGGACGGTGCCCACTTCCCACTCGGCCCCAAGGGCTTGGCGGACGCGCAGGAGAACTTCGTCCGCGACTACGGCCTGTCCCTGGTCGGCGGCTGCTGCGGCACCACGCCCGAGCACCTGCGCCAGGTCGCCGAGCGCGTCCGCGACCTGCGCCCGGTCGAGCGCGACCCGCGCCCCGAGCCGGGCGCCGCCTCGCTCTACCAGTCGGTGCCGTTCCGCCAGGACACCTCCTACCTGGCGATCGGCGAGCGGACGAACGCCAACGGGTCGAAGAAGTTCCGCGAGGCCATGCTGGAGGGCCGCTGGGACGACTGCGTGGAGATGGCCCGGGAGCAGATCCGCGAGGGCGCGCACATGCTCGACCTGTGCGTGGACTACGTCGGCCGCGACGGCGTGGCCGACATGGAGGAGCTGGCCGGCCGGTTCGCCACTGCCTCCACCCTGCCGATCGTGCTGGACTCCACCGAGGTGGACGTGATCCGGGCGGGCCTGGAGAAGCTCGGCGGCCGCGCGGTGATCAACTCGGTGAACTACGAGGACGGCGACGGTCCCGAGTCCCGGTTCGCCAAGGTCACGCAGCTCGCGAGGGAACACGGCGCCGCACTGATCGCCCTCACCATCGACGAGGAGGGCCAGGCCCGCACCGCCGAGAAGAAGGTCGAGATCGCCGAACGCCTGATCGCCGACCTGACCGGCAACTGGGGCATCCGCGAGGAGGACATCCTCATCGACACCCTGACCTTCACCATCTGCACCGGTCAGGAGGAGTCCCGCAAGGACGGCATCGCCACCATCGAGGCGATCCGAGAGCTCAAGCGCCGCCACCCGGACGTGCAGACCACCCTCGGTCTGTCCAACATCTCCTTCGGTCTGAACCCGGCCGCCCGCATCCTGCTGAACTCCGTCTTCCTCGACGAGTGCGTCAAGGCCGGCCTGGACTCGGCGATCGTGCACGCGTCGAAGATCCTCCCCATCGCCCGCTTCGACGAGGAGCAGGTCAACACCGCCCTCGACCTGATCTACGACCGCCGCCGTGAGGGTTACGACCCGCTCCAGAAGCTCATGCAGCTCTTCGAGGGCGCGACGGCGAAGTCGCTCAAGGCGGGCAAGGCCGAGGAGCTGGCCGCGCTGCCGCTGGACGAGCGTCTCAAGCGCCGCATCATCGACGGCGAGCGCAACGGGCTCGAAGCCGACCTCGACGAGGCGCTCACCCAGCGCCCGGCGCTGGAGATCGTCAACGAGACGCTGCTCGACAGCATGAAGGTCGTCGGCGAGCTGTTCGGCTCCGGCCAAATGCAGCTGCCGTTCGTGCTCCAGTCCGCGGAGGTCATGAAGACCGCCGTGGCCTATCTGGAGCCGCACATGGAGAAGACCGACGAGGACGGCAAGGGCACCATCGTCCTCGCCACCGTGCGCGGCGACGTCCACGACATCGGCAAGAACCTCGTCGACATCATCCTGTCCAACAACGGCTACAACGTCGTCAACCTCGGCATCAAGCAGCCCGTCTCCGCGATCCTGGAGGCCGCCGAGGAGCACCGCGCCGACGTCATCGGCATGTCCGGCCTCCTGGTGAAGTCCACCGTGATCATGAAGGAGAACCTGGAGGAGCTGAACGCCCGCGGCCTGGCCGCCCGCTACCCGGTCATCCTCGGCGGCGCCGCCCTCACCCGCGCCTACGTCGAGCAGGACCTCCACGAGATCTACGAGGGCGAGGTCCGCTACGCCCGCGACGCCTTCGAGGGCCTGCGCCTGATGGACGCCCTCATCGGCGTCAAACGCGGGGTCCCGGGCGCCGCACTTCCAGGGCTCAGAAAGCGGCGAGTGAAGGCCGTCGACCGGACCGTGACCGATGAGATCTCCTCTGAAGAGGGGCATGCCCGCTCCGACGTCGCCACCGACAACCCCGTGCCCACCCCGCCGTTCCGGGGCACCCGCGTCGTCAAGGGCATCCAGCTCAAGGAGTACGCGAGCTGGCTCGACGAGACCGCACTGTTCCGCGGCCAGTGGGGCCTGACCAAGGACCTCGTCGAGACCGAGGGCCGGCCGCGGCTGCGCGGCCTGCTGGACACGCTCCAGTCGGAGAACCTGCTGGAGGCGGCCGTCGTCTACGGCTACTTCCCGTGCGTATCGAAGAACGACGACCTGATCATCCTCGACGAGTCCGGCAACGAGCGCACCCGGTTCACCTTCCCCCGCCAGCGCCGCGGCCGGCGGCTGTGTCTGGCCGACTTCTTCCGCCCGGAGGAGTCCGGCGAGACGGACGTCGTCGGGCTCCAGGTCGTCACCGTCGGCTCCCGCATCGGCGAGGAGACCGCGAAGCTGTTCGAGACCAACGCCTACCGCGACTACCTTGAACTGCACGGCCTGTCCGTGCAGTTGGCCGAGGCGCTGGCCGAGTACTGGCACGCCCGGGTCCGCTCCGAACTGGGTGTCGGGCACACCGACCCCGACTCCCTCGACGGCATGCTCCGCACCGAGTACCAGGGCTGCCGGTACTCACTCGGCTACCCGGCCTGCCCCGACCTGGAGGACCGCGCCAAGATCGCCGACCTGCTCCA
Source organism: Streptomyces sp. NPDC096105 (assembly GCF_044763335.1). Taxonomy (NCBI): domain Bacteria; kingdom Bacillati; phylum Actinomycetota; class Actinomycetes; order Kitasatosporales; family Streptomycetaceae; genus Streptomyces; species Streptomyces sp. NPDC096105. The sequence goes on along the minus strand of NZ_JBIWGC010000023.1, from coordinate 1,617 downwards.
GCCGGAACGCATCGGCGTGCACCTGTCGGAGGAGTTCCAGCTGCACCCCGAGCAGTCCACCGACGCCATCGTCACCCACCACCCCGAAGCGGGCTACTTCAACGCGGGAGGGCGAGCATGACGACCTTCTCCTTCGAGTTCTTTCCGCCGAAGACCGAGCAAGGCGAGCGCACCCTCTGGGACGCGATCCGCCGAGTGGAGGCGCTGCGCCCCGACTTCGTCTCCGTCACCTACGGAGCGGGCGGTTCGTCGCGTGACCGCACGGTCGCCGTCACGCGGTGCATCGCGGCCGAGACCACTCTGAGACCGGTGGCCCACCTCACCGCCGTCGGCCACTCGGTCGCCGAACTGCGCCGGATCATCGGTCAGTACGCGGACGCCGGGATCCGCGACGTGCTGGCACTGCGCGGAGACCCGCCCGGTGATCCGCGCGGCCCCTGGACCGCGCATCCGGAGGGGTTCACCTACGCCCGCGAACTGGTGGAACTGGTCCGTTCCCTGGGTGACTTCACGATCGGGGTGGCCGCTTTTCCGGAGCGGCATCCGCGCTCACCCGACTGGGAGAGCGACATCCGGCACTTCGTCGACAAGTGCAGGGCCGGCGCCGACTACGCCATCACGCAGATGTTCTTCCACGTGGAGGACTACCTACGGCTGCGCGACCGGGTCTCGGCCGCAGGCTGCGACATTCCCATCATCCCGGAGATCATGCCTGCCACGGATGTCCGCCAGATCCGCCGTTTCGCCGAACTCTCCGGTGCCGCCTTCCCCGAGGAGCTGGCGCACCGCTTGGAGCAGGCACGCGGCAACCCCGCCGCCGGGCACCGGATCGGCGTCGACCACGCCACCGCCATGGCGGAGCGGCTGCTCGCCGAGGGAGCTCCCGGGCTGCACTACATCACGCTCAACCGCTCCACCGCCGCGCTCGACATCCACCGCAACCTTCAGACGTCAAGGAGCCTCAGTGTCCGCTGATCCCAGGGACTTCAAGGTCGCCGACCTCTCCCTCGCCGAGTTCGGCCGCAAGGAGATCACCCTCGCCGAACACGAGATGCCGGGCCTGATGGCGATCCGCAAGGAGTACGCCGAGGCCCAGCCCCTCAAGGGCGCCCGCATCACCGGCTCCCTGCACATGACCGTGCAGACCGCCGTCCTCATCGAGACCCTCGTCGCGCTCGGCGCGCGGGTCCGCTGGGCGTCCTGCAACATCTACTCCACCCAGGACCACGCGGCCGCCGCCATCGCCGCCGCCGGGATACCGGTCTTCGCCTGGAAGGGCGAGACCCTGGAGGAGTACTGGTGGTGCTCGGAGCAGGCGCTGACCTGGCCGGACAGCCCAACGGGCGGCCCGAACATGATCCTGGACGACGGCGGCGACGCCACCCTCCTGGTCCACAAGGGCGTCGAATATCAGAAGACCGGCGCGCTGCCCGCGGCGGACAACGAGGAACTGGTCGCGGTGCGCTCCCTGCTGGAGGCCGGTCGCCTCGACTGGACCGCCGTCGCGTCGGCGATCCGCGGCGTGACCGAGGAGACCACGACGGGCGTCCACCGCCTGTACGAGATGCAGCGTGACGGCACGCTGCTCTTCCCGGCGATCAACGTCAACGACGCCGT
>NZ_JBIWGC010000022.1:0-117631 GCF_044763335.1 Streptomyces sp. NPDC096105 | reverse complement strand
ACCGCTTCGTGTACTTGCTTCCCCCCTGGTGCTGCTTCCTCTGGAACCTCACGCCCCAGTCCCCAGGTGTCCACGATCAAGGAGAAGCCACACCCCCAGCCCCGTCGCGGGCGATTCGTACCAGCTCCTCGCCTGACAGGCACGCCCCCGCACTCCCCGCGCGCACCGCACAACTGGAGTCCAAGATGACCACCAGTCCTGGACGAGGTGGCCGAGCTTGGCGACGCCTCCGTCGAGTGGCACCAGCGCGTCATTGTCGCCGCCGCCCGGGCCGGCCTCGCCCACCTTCTTGTCGTCGGCACCGGAGAGGGCGCCGACGTCCTGACCGGCGTCTACACCGCCACCACCGGGCCCGCCTCCGACGGGCATACCGCCGACACGGTCAGCGCCGCCGTCCGCGCCGTCCTCCTCCCGGGCGACATACTGCTGGTCAAGGGTGCCCACGCCCTGGGGCTGGAGACCGTCGCCGACCAGCTCCTCACCATCTGGTCCACGACAGGGGCCGCAAACACCCGTGCGGATGGCCATCTGCGGCCAGCCCCGGCCCCGGCCCCGCTCGCAGCTACGGGTGGTCGGTGTCGATGCGCCGGAACGGCCGGTCGGGTCTTCTACCTCGTTCACCTGTGGGAACGGGTGTCCGGACGGTAACCAGACAGCGTCCGGCGACGTTCCGCCAACGTTCAGTGACCCGCTGCGATCCGGTCGCCTGATCGGCTGCACTGTTCCCCGGCCCCTTCAGGGCAAGCCAGGAACAGTGCAGGAGACGAGGGCAGGGCGGGAGCGGGTTTCGCATGGTGACAATCAACGTGGGGGTGTTGCTCGCGGTCATCGTAGTGATGCGGTTACGCCGCAGGACCCAGGCCAGAAGCCGCGTCGAGGAACGCAACACGGCCCTCTTCGTCCTGGCCCTGGGCATCGTGATCGCGCCGACCCCACTGGGCCAGGGCATCTTCAACGTGATCAAGCAGCTGGTGAACGGCATCTCGCAGGCCGGCACATGAGCCCTCGATCCCGAAGCACTCGCCGCTCCCCCGCCCGACGCCCAAGCCGTACGTCTCCCGCCTCTCGACGCCGGTCCGCGCCGAGGCGTCGCCCGGCTTCCTACCGTCCAAGGCGGGCCTCCGGCTGGGAGCAGGCGGGTCTGCTGCTCCTGGTGCTCGCCGTGGTGTGGAGCCTGGTGGTCGGCGCGTTGCGGTGGCTGGCCGCGCACCCCTGGGTGCCGATCGTGCTGCTGCTCGTCACGGCGGCGGCCGGCGGGGTGTGGGTGCACCGGCGCCGGGAGGCCGCCCGCTGGAACCGGGTGCGGGAGCAGGGACTGCGCTACGCGATGCCACAGATCGACGCCCTGCACCACCGGCAGTTCGAAGAAGCCGTACGGGACCTGATGCGCCGTGACGGCTACCCCGAGGCGATCCGGGTCGGTGGGGCCGGCGACAATGGCGCCGATGTGAAGGCCACCGATCCCTTCGGCCGCCTGTGGGTGATCCAATGCAAGCATCGCAAGGCCGGACTGGCCGGCTCCGCTGTCGGAACCCCGGACCTGCATGTCCTCAACGGCACCGGCCGGCCCGTACATAACGGTGACGTTGTCGTGCTGGTCACCAACGGCCGCTTCACGGACAAAGCCGTCGCCTTCGCCCGCTCCCAGCGACTCCACCTCGTCGACCGCCACATGCTCGCCAGGTGGGCCGCCGGCTCCACTCCGCTGTGGGAACTCCTGAGCGCGGTTCCCTCCCCCCGCCGTCCCGCCTCCGGGTCCTGACCCCTGCCGAGGCGTGGCGGTGCCAGGCGGCCGCACGGCCGGACTGGCGGCACCGTCTGGCTTCCTCATTTCTCCATCCCTCCACCGTGGCCACGTCCTTGACCGGGGGGGCTCCCAAGTACGACCAGTTCAGCAGTGCCTTGGGCAGGCCGTCGGGTCGTGCCCAACCGGATCCGGATCCGGCGCAGCAATCGGATGCATCGCAGCAAGGTAGGAAGCAGCTGGTCGGGCCGTCGCCCTCGATATCGCGGCCACAGCCATCCTGACCGCCGAAAGCCGTGGAGCAGCGCGTTGATCCCCTGCCCGGGCCGTGAGCGGTTACGCTCCCTTTGGCCGGATGCAGTCATAGCAGCCGTCCACCCTCACGCCCGCCTCGACGTCCTACGAGCAGCCTGGTGCCCGCACAAGGGCCGTGGTGCTCTCCCTCGTCGTCGGGGTCGTGCTCGGTGCCGGGGGATGGGTGCCGCATGGGCGATGAACGCCGACTCCGCCTCCCCTGCTAAGAGATCGTCTCAACTGGCTTGATCACTAGGCTGGCGGTCGTGATGGCAATGGTGAGGCGTCTGGTGCCGGACGGGCTGTGGGAGTTGTTCCAGCAGGTGGTCCCGGCCGCGCCGGTGCGTCCGCAGGGCGGTGGCCGACGCCGCTACGGCCGGCGAGTTTCGCCGGCTGAAGCGCTCAGCGCGGAGCGTGTCCGTCACCGTCTCGGTCCTGCTGCGGCGTACAGCACGGTGCCGGCCGCCAGCAGGGCCCACGCGGTCGCGGCGGAGGCCGTCGTGGCGGGGGAAATGATCATCCAGTTGCTCACCTCTCCCGCGATGCCGGGCGGAGCCGGGACGAGGAGGGTGAACGCGAGCCAGCCGACCGGCAGGGTCCAGGCGAACTGGGCCCCGCAGAGCACCGCCCCGAGCGCGGCCAGGCCGACCAAGCCAGCGCTGTCGCGGACGACGAGCGCGGCCGGGGCGAGCTCGGCTCCAGCTGCCTGGACCGCCAGCAGGCCCGCCCCGGCGACCGCGCCGGCCAGCAGCACGTGCGCCGCCCGCCGGGGCATCCACCGGATCGCGGCCGTCCGATCCAGCGCGGCGTCCTGCCCATCGAGCCCGACGGAAGCGGCCGCCACGTTCGCGGTGAGGATCAGGACCGCGGTCCCCAGGCTCATCGGGCCCGCGCCGTCCTGGTTGAAGGCCCACGCTGCCAGCGCGACGAGCGCGACCGCTGCAGCCGAGGTGGGCACTTGTCGTGAACGGGCGTACAGGATCAGCCACCTCATCGCGACCCCTTCCCCGCCAGCACCGAAAGCGCGTCGTGGACCGTGCAGGAGAGAGCGGCGGCGTGCACCTCGGCGATCCGCGAGCGCTGCTCGGCCGGTGACAGCGCCATCAGCCGTTGCCAGGCGACGTCGGCGTCCGCCCATTCACGCTGCGAGTACGCGTAGGGGTCCGGCTTCTGCAGCGGTTTGAGCTGGTGATCGCCCAGTGCCCAGCTCGCGGCGATGCTCTGTACGGGAATGTCGACCTGCCCCCCGCCCTCCCAAGGGGTGCGCGGTGCGCAGTTCGGTGCCAGGCCCTGGGCGACCAGGAGGCGGGTCAGTTCCGCCCCTGTGGCACGGGCGGTCAGCGGGTCGTCGAAGTCGACCAGCACCGCGTCGCCGGAGAGCCGGCGTTCGTCGCCGAGCGCGCGCAGCCCGGTGTCCTCCCGCACCGAGTTCGGCGCCTTGTCGCCCAGGGCGTCGTGCAGCACGCGCAGCGCGTCCTTGCCGCGCGGTGCGAGTTCAGGCAGGCGTGAGCGGTTCGCCTGCGTCACGCACACCGGTCCGTCGCAGACCAGGGTGGCGGCGGCCTCGTCGATGACGTAGGTGTCGCGCGGAGTGGCCGGGAGGATCAGCAGGGCCAGGGCTGCGCCGGCCAGGACGGGGACCACCGCGAGCAGTCGGGCCCGGAGGGTCGCGGCCGACAGCAGTGCGAAACCGGTGGCAAGCAGGCCGAGCAGCCAGAGTGTCTGGCCGAGGTGGACGGAGCCGGACAGGGTCAGCAGCATCTCCCGCGGCTCCGCAGTCGCCGGGAACAGCAGGGCGAGCCGGTTCGGCGCGACGCTCGACGGCAGTGCCCCCTCATTGCTCTGCCGCAGGGAGAGGGCCGTCAGCAAGAGGAACACCGTCAGGGCCGGCGGGGTGAGCGCAGAGGGCACGGCCCGCGCGACACCCATGCCGAACACGGCCCCTGCGACGAGGGACAGCGCCGCCACCAGCGAGATCGGTAGCCAGCCGAGACTCGTGTAGGCGGTGGCACCGAGGGCCACCTGGACTCCGCCTACGAGGACCAGGAGGCCGAAGCCGCACGTCAGCACGAGTGCCGTTGCGCCGGCCGGCAGCGCCGCACGGCGCCAGGCCGACAACGGCGTGGTCGTCAGCAGTTCGGCCATCTGCGAGCGGGAGTCGCGTAGCCCGTACACCGCGCCCAGGCCCACCACGAGCGGCCACCAGAAGGTCAGCAGGTACCGGGTCCACAGGGCCATGGAGGTCCACTGAGCCGTCCATCCCGCGTCGCCCTGCCACCAGAGCCCGTCGATCAGCAGGAGGACCGCCAGGCTGCCCGCCAGGACGACGATGCCGGGCCACGGGGCGATGGAGCGCTTCAGTTCGGTACGCAGGACTCGCGCGTTCACCAGGTGCCTGCCGGCTGCTCGAAGTCCTGGAGCAGTGCTGAGTAGCCGCGCTCCAGGGGGCTGCCGCCCGGGTATCCGGGGCCGCCCGCCGCGGCCAGGTCGTCCGGCGTGCCCTGGAAGACGAGACGGCCGTCGGCGAAGAGCACCACGTCGGAGCAGGCGGCCGCGACGTCCTCGACCAGATGGGTGGAGACGACCACACACGTGTCGCGGCCCAGTTCCTGCAACAGCTCGCGGAAGCGCAACCGCTGCGCCGGGTCCAGGCCGACTGTCGGCTCGTCCAGCAGCAGCACCGCGGGATCGTTGACGATGGCCTGAGCGATGCCGGCCCGCCTCACCATGCCGCCGGACAGGGTCTTCATCCGCTGGTCGGCGCGGTCCGCCAGGCCCACCCGTTCCACGGCCCGCTGGACGGCTGCGGGGACGGCCGCCTTCGGAACCTCCTTCAGCCAGGCCATGTACTCAACGAACTCACGCACCGTGAAGCGCTTGTAGTAGCCGAAAGCCTGCGGCAGGTAGCCGATCCGGCGGCGCAGGGCCCGATGGTCAGCCATCGGGCCCACGCGGGTGCCGAGCATCTCCAGTTCGCCTTCAGTGGGGCGCAGCACGGTGGCCAGCGTCCGGATCAGGGTGGTCTTTCCTGCTCCGTTGGGTCCCAGGAGGCCGTGGGTGCCGATGCCCAGGCAGAGGTCGAGTCCGTCAACGGCCATCTTCTTGCGTCCGACGCGTACCCTCAGGCCGCTGGCCCGGATCTCCCAGGCATAGGTTTTCGGCGCGGTGTCGGCCGCGTTCGTGGTGGGCATCGTGCGGGGGTCCCTTTCGAAGGTCGACGGTGGTTTCACAGCGTTGAGTACGCGTTTCTGCGGGTGATCACGGCGCCGATGCCGAGCATGAGGAGCAGCCCCCATACGGGCAGTTGGTCGGGCTGGAAAACACCTCGCAGGGCAAGGGGGACGTGGCCGGTGATCCACGTGGGTGCAACGACGACGGCGCCCCACGTGACCGCCAGCCCGGTGGCGGCGCGAGTCACGCCGACCACGCTGCCCAGCGCCAGGGCGGTGGAGGTGAAGGCCAGGGAGGGCAGCAGCCACTGCGCGGCCGTCATGGTTCCGGTCAGCCAGCCCCCCACCAGGAGCCCGGGCAGGACCACCACGAGAACCGCCGTGGTGCGCCTGAGGAGCAGGGGCAGGCCGGCTCGGGCGGTCGAGGCCGTCATTTCGTGCGCCGGGTCCAGGCCGCGCGACCACGATGCGGCGACACCACACAGCGGCAGCACGGGTGCGATCACCGACACGGGAGAGATGCCGCCGAAGAACGCAGGCGGGGCGAGCGAGTCCAGTAGCAGCGCCATCAGGGCAACGGCGCCGGTCATGGCCAGCCACGGGGCCATGGCCGGCGTCAGCCAGGCCGACAGCCACCTCGGGCGGCGTCGCCGCGAGGGTGTTCTGACGGCTGCGTCCAACTGCGGTTCCAGACCGGCCCGGACGGTCTCGAGGAGCGTGGCGATGCCGGGCACCTCGGTGGCCACGGAGGCCGCCAGACGACTCCGGCACATCGCGCACGTCTCCAGATGGGCCTCCACCGCCCATACCGCGTCCACGGCCATCTCCGTATCACCGCGTGCGTAGTCGTCGAGCAGCCGCATCGACACGTGTTCCCCGCTCATCTCAGCGCCTCCCGCATTGCGATCCGGGCCCGGCGGGCGCGGGTCTTGACCGTGCCTTCGGGCAGTCTGAGCAGGACGGCGGTCTCCCGCACGGAGAACCCGTCCAGCACCATGGCCTGCAGGACCTCTCGAAGTTCCGGCGCCAGCTGCCGGAGGGCGTCACCGACGTCCCCGCCGACGGTCCCGGCCAGTGCCTCGTCCTCCGCCGCGGGCGCCACCGTCCGCTCGGCGGCGGCAACGGGCGGCTCGGCATGGTGGGCACGGCGCCGGAACGCGTCGACGAGGCGGCGCGCCGCGATCGTCCACAACCATCCGACGGCCGTCCCGCCGACCGCGCTCCCGGCGAACGCACCGGCCGCGCGCCACACCGCCAGATAGGTCTCCTGCATGACCTCGGCGACGATCTGCTCGTCCGCGCAGCGGCGGCGCAGACGCACAGCCAGCCACGGCGACGTGCGCCGGTACAGTTCGTCGAACGCCCCGCGGTCACCTCTGGCCACCAGCCGGACGAGGCGCTCCTCGTCCAGCTCGTCCAGTGTTCTCACGCGTGATCTCACACCAGCCAGACGCCCGATGATGCGCACAGGTTCTGCTTCTTACGTGATGCGCGTCACAGTGTCGCGCACGGAGGGTTCCGATCCCCGTGAAAGAGGTGCTCCCAGGGCGGACACGTGCACGGCCGACAGGCGGCGCAGGCCGCGCAGCTCACGCAGAACGCGCGTGGGACGGCGGGGCAGTCGCAGATGGGGTTGTGGTCGGGGTCGTCCTCGCCGGGGTCGTAGGCCTCGCCGAGCGGCGGCTCGGTCCACGCATGGACGGTGCCGTCGGCGAGCAGCTCCTCGAAGCGCCGGCCGACGGTGCTGGCGGTGTGCCAGAGGGCGACGGCCTCCGGCTCCTGGTCGTGGGTCACGCCGGGCTCCCTGCGGGGTCGGCCGGCTCGGTGGCGCGGGTGAGGAGCGCGGCGAGGCCGGCGGTGGCCTCGGGTTCGGCGGCGGCGAGCCGGGCCACGACTGCCAGTTCGCCGGGCGCGGCGGCCGGGACCAGGCGGGCGGGCGCGGACAGCGGTGCGGCGTGTGCGAGGACGGACTGCGGCAGGAGGCCGGCGGCGGCCTCGCGGGCTGCCGGGTGGGCGTAGTGCCCGCGGTGCGCGGCCAGGGCGCGGGCGAGCCAGGCGTCGACGTCGGCCTGGACCTACGACCCGGCGCGGCGGGTGGGCTCGTCCCGGACGGCTTCGTCGCCCTCGCGGGGTTCGGCCTGCTCCGGCGTGTCCAGCTCGCGCAGCTCCTGGGGCTCGTCGGCGCGGTCTGCGATCCGCTGCGCTTCGCGTACGGCGGCCTCCCGTTCGGCGGCGGCCGTGGCCTCGGCGGCGAGCTCGGCCTGGACGACCTCGTCGGTGTCCGGGTCATACACGGTGCCCGGCGCAGCGGCGGCGGGCAGCTGGTCGATGCGCTCCCGTTCCGCCGGCTCCTCCCGGACGCGTTCGTCCCTGTACAGCAGAGACACGATCACGCGGACATGATCCCAGGACCGGATTGCATCACTCCCACCTGCGCCGATGATCTTTCGAGCGGCACAGGTCCTCTTTCGTGGGCGCGTAACCAGCACTGACACAAGGCGAGACAAGGACCCAACGTGGCCCACGGCAGAGGCGGACCCGGGCCCTTTCGACGGTTGGTGCTGGTGCACAGACCGGTCGAAGCCCGGTCCCTCAGCTGTGCCGGCTCCATGTCCGACGATGCGTCGATGGCTGTCAACGCCCTGTCAAGTCCTGTTCCGCCCCTTCGGTTTCCGCTCCCGGCCGTAAGCCACCTCCCCCGGATCATGGGGACCGTGCGGGGCGTAGTCTCAGCGGCCATGAACAGTCAGTCCGATGAAGCGCGTTCGGCGGGTCGACGCCGTGCCAAAGTGAGCAAGGGTGATCTGCGGGAGCAGGCGTTGCTGGACGCGGCGGAGGAGATGCTCCGGCGGTCGTCGGTCGCCGGGCTGACGATGGAGGCTGTCGCGAAGCAGGCGGGGATCACCCGTTCCGCTGCGTACTTCTACTTCGCCTCCAAGGAGGAGGTGGTGTGCGCCGTCATCGAACGGGCCACCCGGCACATCTACACCGGCCTCGAGGCATCCGGCGACGCGGTGGACACCACCAGCCTGAAGCGGGCCGTCGGCGTTCAGGTCGACAACTGGCGCCGCCACGGCCACATCTTCCGCGTCGGTGTCGAACTGTCCGCCCATGCCGAATACCGGCAGGTGTGGGTCTCCCTGATGGAGCACGGCATCGACCTGGCCTGCCGGGCGGTCGCCCACGACCGCGCCCGCGGACTGGTCGGGGGTGATCCCGCGCAGGACCGTGCCCGGCTGGAGGCCCTTGCCTGGATGGGCGAACGAACCTGCTACCTCCTCTTCACCCGCGATCACACTGAAACCGAGGAGGAGGAGTTGCGCGACATTCTCACCACCTTCGCCCACCGCGGGCTCGGCTACCGCGCCACCGACTGACCTGCTCCTGGGACCGCCGCTGTCCCGCTGCCGGCCGGTCAGGCGGCGGGCTCCTCACCGGCCCTGCTCAAGTACCCCTCGGGAAATCCTGCCTCCTCACTCAAAGACGCGTAGTGCAGGCGACCGTCGTCCCGGAGCGTGACGCGAGCTGTCTCCGTGCTCTCTACGCACAGGTTCAGGGGGTTGGAACCGCCGTTCTCGCTCGACCGGGTCTCCAGGACCAGGCGGTCGTCCTCAGCCGTCGTCAGCAGGTAATCACTGGTGCAGCTGACGCCCTGCATCGAGACCGCCGCGTCGGTCGAGACGACATCACCGACCGTGCCCTGCGCGATCGTGATGCGCAGAGTACCGCCCGGCAGGTCACGTCTGGTCGTGAGCTGCCCTTCCCAGGTGCCCAGGAACGCCCCAGGGACGTCACCGCCGTTGCCGCCGTCACCTCCTGCCTGCACCGTGACGAACACCGTCGCCGACACGGCGAGCGCGGCAGCGGCAGCGAGGAGCAGCGACCCTTTGCGTCGGCGTGGCGGGCCGGCGGGTTCCGTGCGCACGGTGTCGGCGGGGGCGGGCAGGTTGACCAGTTCCCGCATCAGGGCCTGGATGTCCGCCACGACCGGGGCGGGCAGCCAGCCCGCTCCGGCCAGGGACGCGGCCCCGTCAGGCGCCAGCGTGCGGGCTGTCTCCCCGGCCGCGGGGCGTGCCGCCGGATCCTTGGCGAGACAGGCGGCGGCGATCTCCCGCAACCGACCCGACAGGCCGCCCAGATCCGGCTCCTCGTGCACCACCTTGTACATCAGGCCGGCCGCCCCGTCCCCGGGGAAGGGGCCATGGCCCGTCGCGGCGAACACCAGCACCGCGCCCAGCGTGAACACGTCTGTCGGTGGGCCGACTTCGCCGCCGATGACCTGTTCGGGAGACATGTAGCCCGGTGAGCCGACGACCACTCCGGTGCGGGTCAGCGCCACCGAGGCGTCCGTGGCCCGGGCGATTCCGAAGTCGATCAGCCGGGGACCGTCCAGTGCGAGCAGCACGTTGGCGGGTTTGACATCGCGGTGCACCAGTTCCCGGCTGTGCACACCGTCGAGGGCCTCGGCCAGGCCGGCCACCAGCGTCCGTACCGAGGCTTCCGGCAGCGGCCCGTGCCGCTGTACGGCCCGGTCCAGGGACAGCCCCTGCACGAAGGCGGTGGCCACCCACGGCCGGGAGGACCCGGTGTCGGCGTCCAGCACCGGCGCGGTCCACGCGCCGCCCGCCCTGCGAGCCAGGCTCACCTCGCGTCGGAAGCGTTCGCGGAACTCCCCGTCCTGTGCGAATTCCGCCCGCACCAGCTTGACCGCGACCCACGGTGCCTCGTTCCGCCTGCGGGCGAGGTAGACGCGGCCCATCCCGCCCGAGCCCACCCGAGCCAGCAGCCGGTAATCTCCCGCCCACCCCGGGTCGTCCGCCTGCAGTCGCTCCACAGCGCATCCCCTCTTCCCGTCCCCGCGATCAGCCGTCAGCCTAGGTGTAAGTGGACCAAAATTCGACACACCGTCAATTCTGTTGCGGCACACTGGACTCATGGCAGACACGGGAGCGCTCTACGGACTGATCGGCGCAGTCGTCGGGGCAGTGCTGGGCGCGGTGGCCATGGTGAGCGTGCCGGTCCTGGAACGGTGGTGGCGGCGTTCGGACACCGAGGCCGAACGCACTCGGCAGGCCGTCGACACCGAGATCGCACGGCTGACGAGCCTGCGAGTCACCGGACGGCACTGGATCGACGTCCTCAAACGCGCCGAACAGGACCTCGCGGCGGGCCGGGTCCCGGCTCTGGACACGTTCGACGCGGAGATCAAGGCGGTCGGCGTCCCGGCGATCGACGCCCACTACCTCCATCCCCTCTTCGCCCAGCACTCACCCGCAACCCAGCAGGCTGCTGCCCACGCTTTCGACCGCCTGGAGGAAGCCACCCAGCTCCTCCGCCGCGACCTGCTCGGCAGCGTCGCCCAGGGCATCTCACGGGAGCGCGCCCTGGAAGCCTCCCTCGCCGTGGCCCGCGCCGAGCACGCCCGCGACCAGCTCAACGAACAGCTCCTCGACCAGATCGCCAGGATCCAGCAGACCCTGCCCGACCCACCCTCGTCCGTCGCCGTCTCCCGACCCGGATCCCCCGGACGCGCCAGGTCGAACCGGGGCCACTGAACCAGAGCCGGGTCAGGGCAACCGAACACGAGCCACTGAGCAAGAGCCGTTCCCGACACCGCCGGTGGCGTGGTGTCGGCGTACGCCTGGACGTGCTCGACCTCGTACAGGTGAACGTACTCAACCCCGTACAGGTGAACGTGCTCAGTCGATGTTGCGCTGGCCACGGGTTCCCGTCGGTCCGCAGTGGACGGTCGACAGCGTCGGACGGCCGGGCATCTCTCATGCCACCTTGATGACAACCTTGCCCGAGGCGTGACCGTTCTCGACGGTGGCGAGGGCGGCCGGGGCGTCGGAGAGCGGATGGACCGCGGTGATCACGGGTGCGAGGAGTCCGTCGAGGGCCAGCCGGGCCGACCGCTCCAGGTTCTCGCGATCGACGCGGCGCTCGACGAAACGCCCACCGAGATCGGACACGGACATGTCACCCACAGCGATGACGTTGCGGGGATCCTGGGCCAGCGGAGCGACCGTCCGCAGCGAGGCGCCTCCGGCCAGGTCGACGATTCCGTCGAAGCCGTCCGGAACCAGCTCGCGTGCCGCGGCGGCGACGTCCTCGGCGGTGTAGTCGATGAACCGCACTCCGACGGCCTCGGCGTGCTCGCGTTTGGCGGTACTCCCGGTGCCGATCACACGCAGCTCGCGCCCGATGGCCAGCCGGGCGACGGCGAGGCCGACCCCGCCCCCGACTCCGTTGACCAGGACCGTGGCACCGGCCGGGAGGCTGAGCTGGTCGAGCACGTCCACCGCGGTCGTCCCGGCTACCGGCAGCGTTGCCGCCACGGTCGCGGACAGGCCCTCCGGGATGCGCGCGGTGTTCGGCGCGGACAGCACCGTCGTCTCGGCGTAGGTGCCGCCACCGGTGAGCGCGAAGCCGAAGACCGCGTCACCCACCTCGAGCCCGTTGACGTCCTCGCCCCGGGCGAGAACGGTTCCGGCTGCCTCCATGCCCAGCACGCGGGGAAACGGACGCCCGCCGTCGAGCCCGTCGACCAGACCCGAGCGCAGAAGGTGGTCGAGGGGATTCACGCCGGCGACGTCGACCTGGATCAGCACCTCGCCGCGACCGGGGACAGGGCCGGGACGATCGAAGAACTCCTGCACCTCGGGCCCGCCATACCTGCCGAAACCCCACGCCTGCCCCATCTTCCGCCGCCTCTCGTACGACCGACCCGGCGATTCCGGGCGTTGTCGCCATCCTCACCTCTGACATGGATGTGAGGGGCAACCGGCTGAGACGCGGATCACAGCATCAGGCCGACTGCGCCACCGGTCCCGGGGCTGTGGACAGCTCCGCCCGGTGTCGGCTGTTGGCCCTGATCAGCACGTCGAGTGCATCCCGGGTCTCGGTCAGGTGCACGATGTCGGCGTCGATCCGGTCGCGCTCGCGCATCATCGCCGTGAACGTCTCCTCGGCGACGCCCAGGTCACCCGGGACGTCCACACACGGCAGCACAGTCGCGATCACCCTGCTGGACATACCCGCGTCGAACAGCTGTCGGATGAGTGACACGCGCTGGACCGCAGCATCGGAATAGTGACGCTGCCCCGCGTCGGAGCGTGAGCTGGTCAGCAGGCCCTGCTCTTCGTAGTACCGCAGTGAGCGCGGACTCACGCCCGTGCGCTTGGACAACTCGCCTATCCGCATTCCTGAGAGCCTACGCCCGCGTGTTCCAGGTTCAGACCGCCGTCGAGTCATGGACGCTCGCGGACACCCCACGGCCGCAGGGCCGTCCTCCCGGCCCCGCGACTGAGCACGTTCGTCTGTACACTCCCGAGCACTCTTCTCGGTACGCCGACACGTGGCCGACCGCCTCAGAGCCCGTTCTGTCCATACTCTGCCGCAGCCCCGACTCCCTTATGACGACGCGGTGTCCACGCGAAATGTATTTCGCTCCGCGGTCCGAGTGCGTGACGCATCCCTCCTTCAGGTCGCCCCGGCCAGCGGCCATCCGCAGGGCGTCGACGACCAGGCCGGCCCGGTGGCGGTCGGCCATCGCGTAACCGACGACCTCGCGGGTGGCCGGACCGATCACCGTGGCCGGACACCACCAGCCGGCCGGCGTGGGCAGACAGGTGATGTCGCCGACCAGCTTCGTGCCCGGCTCGGCGGCCGTGAAGTCGCGGCCCACCAGGTCAGGTGACGCGAGTGCCGTACGGTCCGCTCTGGTCAGGCCCCGGCGCCGTCTGCGAGTGACCCCGCTGATGCCGTGCTCGCGCATGAGCCGCTCGACGCGTTTGTGGTTGACCCGCTGCCCTTGCCGGTGCAGGGCCTCCGTGATCCGGGGAGACCCGTAGGCACGGCGGGAGGCAGCGTGCAGGTGTCGGATCTCGGTGACCAGCTCGTCCTGGCGACGGGCCCGTTCCCGGGCGGCCTCCCGCGTGGCCAGGCAGGAGTAACAGCCCGAGCGGGACACGCCCAGGATCCGGCGCAGCAGGGCGACACTGTGGCCACCGGGGTTCGCATCGGTGGCCCTCTCCGCATCGATGAACGCGTAGCGCACAGCTACTTCGCCGACTCCCTCGCGAAGAAGGCCGCGGCTTTTTTCAGAACCTCGATCGTCTGCTGCCGTTCCCGGCTCTCCCGCCGCAGACGACGCAGCTCTTCCTTTTCGTCGCTGGTCAGCGCACCCGTCGGCCCCTGCCACGGTCGGCCTTGTCCTGGTTCACCCAGTTCCGCAGCCCCTCCGGACTCACCCCGATCTGCCGAGCGACCTCGGTCACCGTCCTCCCCGACGGGTGGACCAGCGCGACCGCGTCCCGCTTGAACTCGGCCGCGTACCGCTTGCTCGTATTGCTCTTCTTGCCCACTACCTGGAACTGCTTCCTCCGGGACCTGTCGTCCCAGTATCAAGCTGCCCAGTCCAGAGGGGGAACTTCAGGCAGCCCTTCTCCCGCCGTCGCGTCGCGGAGGTGCGGCGGCGCCCCGGTCCGCCCCGTCCGCCCCGTCCGTCCCGGAACGGGCCCCGGCACCGGTGCCGGGGCAGGCGGGCCGGCGGGCCGGCGGGCCGGCGGGCCGGCGGGCCGGCGGGCCGGCGGGCCGCGGCGCGGGACGCCCGCGAGGGCGCCGCCGACGTGTGCCTCAACGAAGTGGATCTTGTCACGTTTGGCTGTCGAGACGTCAATCTTGCCCGCGCTTGCCCGAGTTGCATCACTTCCCCTCCCCGCTATCTTCACATCGGACTTACACAGGTAAGGCACAGATAAAAGGAGTGGACGAGGAGACATGTCGGTTCACATACCCCCGCCGCAGGAGCGCGGGCGTCCTTGGTCGGGGGTGAGCCTCCGCTGCCTGGCGGGCGGTCTCGCCCTCGCCCTGGCCGTCACCGTGCTTGAAGGCGTCGGTCCGGCCCTGGCGCAGTCGCCCCAGCAGCCCCACGCCGCCGAGAAGGCGGCCGTCACCCAGGCCGCCGACATTCCGTCCGCCCGGGTGGCCGCCCGGCTGTCCGGCAAGCGGGTCGAGGCTCTCTCGGAGCGCACGGAGACATCCACCACGTGGGCGAACAAGGACGGGTCGCTCACCACGGAACTGACGGCCGGCCCGGTCCGGTTCCGGGACGAGGCCGACGGCACCTGGCGGGACGTCGATCTCGACCTCGTCCGCGGACCCGGCGGAACGGTCGAGCCCCTGGCCCACCCTCGCGGCCTGCGACTCGCCGGCGAGACCGGTTCGCCGGCCGCGTCCCTCAAGGCCGCGCAGGCTTCGCGGGCCACCGATCTCGTCACCCTCGGCGAGGGTGACGAGCAGATCACCCTGCAGTGGAAGGGCGGTCTCCCCCAGCCCACGCTGAAGGGCACCCGCGCCGAGTACGTCGACGCCGTGCCCGGCGCGGACGTCGTGGTCGAGGCGACCCGGACCGGTTTCGAGCAGTTCGTCGAGATCAAGCGGCGACCCGCCGCGGACGGCTACACCTACACGCTGCCGCTGAAGGCCAAGGGCCTGAAGGTCGAGCAGCGGGCCGACGGCAGCGTGGTCTTCACCGACAAGAAGAAGACACAGGCGGTCATGCCGGCGCCGGTGATGTGGGACGCCACCGTCGACCCGGTCTCCGGCGAGCACACCCGCCGGGTGCCGGTGGCGATGAAGGCCGTCACCAAGGGATCCACCGTCGATCTGGTGATCACCCCGGACCCGGAGTTCCTCAACGACCCGGCCACCAAGTACCCGGTGACGGTGGACCCCTCCACCTCGGCCCTGTCCAACGTCTTCGACACCTACGTCCAGCAGGGCGAGACCCGCGACTGGTCCACCGACGTCGAACTGGACCTCGGCAACCCCGGCACGAAGAACGCCGACGGCACCCCGCGCACCGCGCGCTCCTTCATCTCGTGGAACACCGCGCCGATCGCCGACGCACTGGTGACAGGCGCCAAGCTGTCCCTGTGGAACTTCCACTCGGGCAACACCGACTGCAAGGCGTACCCGTGGGAGGTCTGGTCCACCGGCGCCGCGACGACCTCCTCGCGGTGGACGGCGCAGCCCGCCTGGACGGCGCTGAAAGCCACCTCCACCGAGACCAGAGGCAACACGGCGTGCACCTCGGCCCCCGACGGCTGGATCAACGCCGATGTCACCGCCCTGGTGCAGGAGTGGGCGTCCGCCAAGACCTCGCGCGGGCACATGGGCCTGCGCGCGTCCAGTGAGACCGCGACCACCCAGTGGAAGCGGGTGAACTCGGCCAACGCCGCCGCCAATCCGCCGAAACTGGTCGTCAACTACAACTACCGGCCGCGCACCGGGACCAAGCAGGAGGCGGGACCGCCGTACTACTCGTACAGCGGCGCCTACATGGTCAACACCACCACGCCTACCCTGCGCGACACCTTCGTCGACGCCGACGGGGACAAGGTCAACGGGACCTTCCAGATCTTCGACAGTGCCACCAACGCCCAGGTCGGCAATGTCCTCGTCTCCCCGTACGTGCCCTCGGGCCAGCCCGCCTCGGTGACGGTGCCGGCCGGGGTGCTGACCAACGGCAGGACGTACAAGTTCCGCACCTCGCCGTACGACGGGGCGCACTACAACACCGGCTGGTCGGCGTGGAAGACGTTCACCGTCGACACCTCGGCGCCCTCCGCCCCCGTGAAGATCGCCTCCACGGACTACCCGGCGAACGCCTGGGTCAAGGGCGCGGGCCAGGCCGGCACCTTCACGGTGACCCCACCCGCCGCTGACCACAACTGGCTGGAGTGGTCGCTGGACGGCGTGACCTGGACGAAGGTCGCCACCGGCGGGTCCACCGCGGCCAAGGCCATCAGCGTCGTACCGCCGCGGGACGGGACCCAGACCCTGCAGGTCCGCTCGGTCGACAAGGCAGCCAACACCTCGGACGCCGCCGAGTACACCTTTCACGCCGGTCCGGGCGGCTTCGTCCAGCCCGCCGACGGCGAGCGCACCGCGCGCCGGGTGCCGCTGGTCGCCGAGGCGGAGGCCGGCAAGTACGACCAGGTGTCGTTCTCCTGGCGCCGTTCCGCGGCGGACGACTGGGTGAGGATCCCGGTCGGCCACGTGACGGCCGGCGGCCAGCCGCTGTCCGCCTGGCCGGTGCCGCTGGCCGACGGGAAGAACGCGCCGCTCGTCTGGAACGCCACCGACACCGTCGATCCCGACGGAACGGTGCAGATCAAGGCCGACTTCACGGGCCCGGGCGGTGCCGTCGGCGCCACCCAGCCGCTGACCGTCGTGGTGGACCGCAACGCCGACGGCGCCGCGACCTCCGAGGTCGGTCCCGGCTCGCTCAACCTCCTCACCGGTGACTACACCCTGTCCGGCAGCGACGTGTCGGTGCTGGACATGAGCGTCACCCGCAGCGCCTCCTCCCGCACCCCCACGGCCGGCGCCGACCAGGAGGGGCAGGCCGCGATTTTCGGCAAGCAGTGGGTGACCGGCACGGCCGCCCAGGCCGTCGAGTCCGACTACTCCGAGATCCGCAAGACGTCGGCGACCTCGCTGGACGTCGTCACCTCCGACGGCGGCACGGTGTCCTTCACCTCCAACGCCGCCAGGACCGGCTGGGTCCCCGAGCCCGGCGCGGAGAACCTGACCCTCAAGGGCAGCCTCACCAGCGGCGACCTCGTCCTGTCTGACACCGACGGCACGGTCACCACGTTCCGCCGGGTGGGCACCGCCGGCACCGCTTGGGCCGTCAGCCGCTCCCTGGTCGACGGGCGGGCCCACTCCACCACCGAGGTGGTCTCCGAGTCGGTGACCGTCGACGGCAAGGCCCTCGTCCGCCCCAAGCGGATCATCGCCGCGACCAGCGCCGTGACGGTGGGCGCCTGCGAGGCCGCCCCGGCCACCAAGGGCTGCCGGGTGCTGGAGTTCGTCTACGCCTCCTCGACCACGGCGACGGCCTCGGCCTTCGGCGACTTCAAGGACCAGGTCTCCGAGATCCGGGTGTGGGCGACCTCGCCCGGCGCGGCCGCCTCGACGGCCACGCCGGTGGCCAAGTACGCCTACGACGACGCAGGACGGCTGCGCGAGACGTGGGATCCGCGGATCTCGCCGGCGCTGAAGACCGCGTACTCCTACGACGCGGCGGGCCGGGTCACCGAGCTGACCCCGCCCGGCCAGCTGCCGTGGACCTTCACCTACGGCAAGGTCGGCGGCGACCCGGTCGCCGGTGACGGCATGCTGCTCAAGGTGTCCCGCCCCACTCTCAAGGCCGGCTCGGCCGACGAGACCGACGGCAACACCGCGCAGACCACCGTCGTCTACGGCGTGCCCCTGACGGGTGCCAAGGCACCCCATCCGATGGGGGCCGCCGATGTGCGGGCGTGGGGTCAGCTCGACGCGCCCACCGACGCGACCGCGGTCTTCCCGACGGACGCGCGGCCGTCCTCCCACGACGGCGGCGCCCTGACCGCGGCGGACTACCGGCGCGCCATGGTCTCCTACCTCAACGCCTCCGGCCGCGAGGTCAACACCCTGGACCCGGCGAAGAACGTCACCACCACCGAGTACGACGAGTTCGGCAACGCCGTCCGGGAACTGTCCGCGGCCAACCGCGCCCTCGCCCTCGGCACCACCGACGCGCAGAAGGCCACCCTCGCCGACCTCGGCATCGGCTCCCTGCCGGCCGCGGAGCGGGCGGAACTGCTGTCCAACCGCGGCGTCTACAGCGCCGACGGCTCGCGTGAACTGGAGACCCTGGGCCCGCTGCACCGCGCGGTGCTCGAAACGGACCTGAAGGACGGCACCACCACGGTGGCCGCCGCGGGCGACCAGCTCATGGTCCGGCACCGCACCGTGATGGAGTACGACAGCGGACGGCCCACCGACGGCACCGCCACCGTCTCCGACAAGGTCACCAGGACCACCGAGGGCGGGCAGCCCCGCAACTGGCCGGCGCTGACCGCCGACACCCGCGTCACCCAGACGGTGTTCGACTGGACGAAGGGCCAGCCCACCAGCACCGTCCAGGACCCCGGCGGCCTCGCCATCACCGAGAAGGCGACCTACGACGCGGCCGGCCGTCAGATCAGCCGCAGCCTGCCCGCCTCCACCGGAGCGGACGCCGGAACCCTGATCACCGAGTACTACACCGGTGACGGCACCGGAGTCTGCGGAGGCCGCCCCGAGTGGGCCGACGAGGTGTGCCGCACCCGGCCCGCCGCGGCCGTCACCGGCGGCGGCGCCAACCCGGCCGAAACGGTCACCACCCTGGCCGAATACGACCGCTGGGGCGAGACCTCCAAGCTCACGGAGACCGCGGCCGGCAGCACGCGGACCAAGACGACCGAGTACGACGCGGCCGGCCGCGCCGTCAAGGTCGCCGTCACCGGCGGGCTCGGCTCCGCCGTCCCCACCGTGACCACCACCTACGACCCGGCCAGCGGCAAGGTGGCCACGATCACCTCGGCCGACGGCGGCACGATCAGGAAGTCCTACGACAAGCTGGGACGCCTGATCTCCTACACCGACGCGGACGGCGGTGTCACCACCAGCACCTACGACGCCGAAGGCCAGCCGCTGCGGGTGAGCGACAACGTGCCGTCGAGCACCACGTACGCGTACGACACCACGGCCGACCCACGCGGTCTGCCGTCGGCCATCACCGACTCCGTGGCCGGTACCTTCACCGTCAGCTACGACGCGGACGGCCAGGTGCAGAGCCAGAAGCTGCCGGGCGGCTACACCATGCGCCAGAGCACCAACCCGGCCGGCCAGCCGACGGAGCGCACCTACACGCGGGACAGCGACGGAGCGGTCCTCTTCTCCGAGAACCTGCTGCCCACCGTCCACGGCCAGCGGGCCGCCTACACCGGCTCGGCCGGGCAGACGGCCAACCAGACGTTCACCTACGACAAGGCGGGCCGCCTCACCAGAGCCCAGGACGACACCGTCGACGCCGTCTGCGTGACCCGCAGTTACACGTTCGACAAGAACTCCAACCGCAAGACGCGGGCCGTCTCCGCGGCGGCGCCCGGACTGGAGTGCACCACCAGCGGCGCGACCACGACCACCCACACCTACGACAGCGCCGACCGGCTCGTGGACAGCGGCTACGCTTACGACGCCTTCGGCCGCACCACCGCCGCGCCGGACACCACGCTCGCGTACTTCAACAATGACCTGGTACGCCAGCAGACGGCCGGCTCCCAGCGGCAGACCTGGTCGCTCGACTCCCAGCTCCGCTTCCGCGGCTGGACGGTCGAGTCCAACACCTCCGGCACCTGGACCCGGACCCAGTCCAAGCTGAACCACTACAGCTCGGACGCCGACAGCCCGCGCTGGATCGTCGAGGACACCGCGACCGGAGAGGTCACCCGCAACGTCAACGGCTTCGACGGGAACCTGGTGGCCACCACCGCCAAGACCGGCGGCACGGTGCTCCACCTGGTCAACCTCCACGGCGACGTGGTGCTGGAGCTTCCCGCCACCGCCGGGCAGGCCCCCACGGTGCTGGCCACGGACGAGTACGGCAACCGCGCCGAGGGCTCTGCCCCGGTCCGGTACGGCTGGCACGGCGGACAGCACCGCTCGGGCGAGACGCGCAGCAACCTGCTGCTCATGGGCGTGCGGCTGTACAATCCCGCCACCGGCCGGTTCCTGTCGGCCGACCCGGTTCCGGGCGGCAGCTGCAACGCCTACGACTACGCCTGCGCCGATCCGGTCAACAGCGACGACGTGACCGGCTGCGCCACGTGCCGGGTGCCCAAGCACGCCTGGACGGGCCGCAGTTTCACCACGGTGCTGCGCACCACCCGGTGGACCTACGGCAGTTGGCAGAACTACAACTACCACTGGGTGTGGGACGTCGTGAGCGGTGACAAGGGCCCCGTGCCGATCACCGCCTGGAAGCGCCAGTACCGCTACCGCAAGCAGTACGTCTTCAAGTGCAAGGTCGTGGCCTGGTACGGCTGGGGCAAGCAGAAGATCCTGGCGACGCACGAGACCCGCTACCAGTACTCCTACCGGGACCGGACCACGTACCGGATCGCCTTCACCGGCATCAAGTGGACCCGGACCGGTGGCTGGAGCTGGGCGCGCACGTCCCGGACGTACGTCTCCAGTTACCGGATCGTCTACACCCGCGGGTGACGGACGGTCGTCGGACCGCCGGGGGCGGGTGCCGCGCCGAGTGCGCGGTGCCCGCCCCCCGCTCGTCGTGCACCGGCCGTGCGGTCCGGGCGCGGCGTCGGCGTATCGTGGTCACCGTGAAGAGAGTCCGTCCGTACGTCGTCCTCGCCTATGCGGCGTGGTGGGCATTTGTCACCGCTGTCCTCTGGGTGATCGGTGAACTCGTGGGTGAGCAGGCGAGCTTGGCGGCGTGCGCCGCCTCCGCGGTGCTGGTGATCGTGATCGGGGAAGCCGGTGACCGCGTGCGGCGGTGGCGCGACGCCCGACGTGTGACGGCGCGCCGCCACGAATAGGGACGGCGCCGTTCCCGGTCGGCGCCCGGCCCCGCGATTCCTCGTGACGGCCGCTCCCGCCCGGTCTTCCACGCGACCGCTCACGGCAGTCGCTCAGACCGTGTCCTCTGTGTGAGGCGTCGTTGACCTCGGTATGGGGCAGGGTACGTGGAGTTGGATTGTTCCGGACGGGCTGTGGAGACGGCGGTCTGAACCGCGGCCGGATCGACACCGGTCGGCTGCGGACAGTGCTGGCCGGGCTGTCGCTGCCGCGTTTCGCCGGCGGGCGCCTGGTCCTGGCGGTCGACGTGTCGCCCTGGCTTCGCTCGGACGCGCCGTGCTCGGCGGAGCGGCTCTTCCGCCACGTCCACGGCCGGGCGAAGACGGCCTCGCAGTTCATCCCGGGCTGGCCCTACTCCTTCGTCGCCGCGCTGGAACCGGGCGCCACGTCCTGGACCGCGATCCTGGACGCGGTCCGGCTCGGTCCGGCTCGGTCCGGTAGACGACGCGACCGCGGTCACCGCCGCCCGGCTGCGAAAAGTCATCGAGCGGTTCATCGCCGCCGGCCAGTGGCAGGCCGGGGACCCGCATGTCGTGATCGTCAGCGACGCCGGCTACGACGTCACCCGCCTGGCCTGGGTCCTGCGTGACCTGTCCGTCGAGCTGGTCGGCCGGGTCCACTCCGACCGTGTGACTGGGGGGGGTGGGGCCGTTGCAGTGCGCCGGTACGCGCTGGGGCTGATGCCGCGGACCCGTTTGAACGCCGCGCTGAACGCGAACGCGTCGGAGTAGCCCACGGCGCGGGCGACCTCCGCGACAGTCACCGTCTCGCGCTCGGTCAGCAGGTCCGCCGCGAGCGTCATGCGCCAGTGGGTGAGGTAGGTCAGCGGCGGTTCGCCGACCAGGTCGGTGAACCGCTTCGCCAGCGTGGCCCGCGACACCCCGGTCCGGCTGGCCAGCGAGGCAACCGTCCACGGCGCTGCCGGTTCCCCGTGCAGCAGGCGCAGCGCGGCACCCACCACCGGGTCGCGCCCGGCGGAGTACCAGCCCGGCGGAGTGCCGCCGGGCCGGTCGAAGTATTCGCGCAGCGCACACACCAGCATCCAGTCCAGCAGTCGGTCGAGGACGACTTGCTGGCCCGGTGTGTCGGCGGCGACCTCGGCGGCGAGGTGGTCCCACACGGGGTCGGGCCCGTCGCCGGATCCCACGCGCAGTACGACGGGCAGCGCGTCCAGCAGCCTGCGGCTTATCTCGCCGCGCACCGGATAGGCGCCGACGACCAGGGTCGTCGTGTTCTCCCCGCCGGTACCGGCATCGTGCCAGCCGAGCCGGTACTGGGTCCCGCCCTGCTCGGGCGTCGAGCAGAACGCGCCGCACGCGACGGGTTCGGCCCGGGTGCCCACCTCATCGACGAAGAGGAACGGCGCGGGGCCCCGCACGATCACTGTCTCACCGACGCCCAGACGCTCGGGCGGACGGCGCTCCGGCACGATCCAGCCGCATCCGGAGAGGACGGTGCACAAGGTCAGCGGCGCGCCGTCCACGAAGTGCAGCGACCAGGGCGGGGTCAGGGTCGAGCTGCCGAACAACGAGCCCTGGGCCCGCAATCCGCGCAGTAGGTCACCGAAAGCATCCACCCGCCAAGGCTAAACGATCCAGACGATTACCCAGGTGATCTGGCGTATCACCTATGGAACCGTCCGGGTGCGTGCTGTTGGCTCACTGTCATGAGCAACGACATCACTCTCGTCCTCGGCGCGACGGGCAACACCGGCCGGCGGGTGGCCGCCCGGTTGCGGCTGCGCGACGCACCCGTGCGCGCCGCCTCCCGTTCCAGTCAGACCCCGTTCGACTGGTTCCACCCCGCCGGCTGGGATCAGGTCCTGCGGGGCGTCACCGTCGTCTACGTGGTGCCCCCGCCCGTGCCCGGTCCGGTGCACGAGTTCGTGGCGCAGGCCGAGGCCGCCGGTGTGCGGCGCCTGGTCCTGCTCTCCGGGCACGGCGCCGACGACTGGGGCGACTCCCCGTTCGGGCTGGACATGCGCTCGGCCGAGGACGCCGTGCGCGGCTCGGCACTGGAATGGACCGTCCTGCGTGCCTCGAACTTCGCCCAGAACTTCGACGGGCACCCCTTCCGCGTCCCG
Source organism: Streptomyces sp. NPDC096105 (assembly GCF_044763335.1). Lineage (NCBI taxonomy): Bacteria > Bacillati > Actinomycetota > Actinomycetes > Kitasatosporales > Streptomycetaceae > Streptomyces > Streptomyces sp. NPDC096105. Next base: position 94,869 of record NZ_JBIWGC010000022.1, on the reverse strand, counting down.
CTGGCCGCCGGCGAGCTGGCGCTTCCGGCGGGTGCGGTCCTCGAGCCGTTCATCGACGTCGAGGACGTCGCCGACGTAGCGGCCGCGGTACTGACCGAGCCCGGCCGGCACGCCGGTCGGGTCTATGAGCTGACCGGACCGCGCGGACTGACCTGGGCGGAGGCAGCCGACCTGATCTCCCGGGCGTCCGGGCGGCCCATCGTCTACCGGCGCATCTCCCCGGCCGAGTACACCGCGACGTTGGTTCAGGAGGGCTGGAGCGAGGACGAGGCCCAGCACCTCGCCGAGATGTTCGTGCTGCTTGAACGCGGGGTCGCCGCCTGGGCGTCGGACGACGTCGCCACCGTGCTGGGACGCGCGCCGCGGACGTTCGAGGACTTCGTCCTGCGGGCCGCGGCAGCGGAAGCCTGGCGGTGCTGAGTCCCGCAGGCCCCTGCCTGGCGTACCGCACTCCGGGAGGCGGAGCACCGCGCGCGCCATCCTGCACATCCCCACCACTTGTCAGCAGCCGTTTTTCACGTAACTGGAGCCATCGATGCATACCCTGCTGGTCGCCGCCAACCCGGACCCCCGGTCCCTGACGCATTACGTGCTGGGAAGACTTGAGGCAGCTCTTCAACCCGGTTCGGTCGAGATTGCCGACCTGTCCGAGGAGCGGTTCGACCCCCGGTTCACACCGGCGGATCGTCGGGCGTACCACGAGGGCGGCAACTATCCGGCTGACGTCATGGCTGAGCACCGTCGTCTTGAGCGTGCCACCGATCTCGTGCTGGTCTTCCCCGTGTACTGGTGGTCGATGCCTGCACTGTTGAAGGGGTGGATCGACCGTGTCTTCGTCAACGGCTGGGCCTTCGAGCACTCCCCCGCTACGGGCCTGCGGCCGAGACTGCAGAACCTCACCACCCATCTCCTCCCCATCGCCGGCGACGACTCCGGTGCGTATGAGCGCCACGGATACGAGAGCGCACTGCGGACGCAGATCGAGCACGGCATCGTCGACTACTGCGGCAGCCGGCGCGGCTCCACAGCGTTCATCTACGAATCCGAACAGCTCTCCCCCGAGGCCACGGTGCGCGGGGTCGACCGTGCGGTGCGGACCATCAGCGAAGCCATCCACGCCCGCCTGAAGGAATGAGGCAGTCAGACACCCGCTGAGGCTGTCCGGGAGAACACGACCGGGTGGCCGTACCGACGGCGTGGAGCTGCGCTGGAGTCCGTGTTCGCCGCCCGACGCTCATCGCGCCGTAGGCTCTGTGCCCGTCGACCACCGAGGCCGATGTCCGTGCGCGACAACCTGGTTCGTGAAGCCCTGATCGGCCAGGGCTTCACGGACGCTTCCGCCGGCGTGCTCGGCGACCTGGTCCAGCAGGACGATGCCCGCGATGTTGTCGTCGGTGTTCGCGGCGAGGACGACGGCCGCGATGACCAGACCGAGGACGTCCACGGCAAGCCCCCGCTCGCGGCCGGGCGCCCGCTTGGCCGGGTCGTGGCCGCTCGTGGAGGCGGGCCCCCGGCGGCCATGTGGACGCCCTGGGTGTCCAGGACCACCAGGGTCGGGTCCTCTCATTGTGGGACCCTCGCGGGTGTGTCTCATGCAGGTTGGTTTGCTTCGCCGATGGCATGGTGCCATGCCTGCCCGCCGGTGTTGTGGATGAACTGCTGCAGCACCTTCAGCGCCTGCACGTATGCCTCGTCAGGGATGCCGTCATGGCGCTGAGCCCAGACCTGGTCCATCACGTGCTTGGCGGTGTCGAACGCCAGGCGCCCGGCAGCTGTCAGGGTGAGTGTTCCGCTGCTGTCCTCGGTGGCCCAGCCGAGGGCGATCACGATGTCGACGGACTCGTCGATGGGGCGTGCGCCACGGAACGACACGGCCCCTGGAAATCCGTCTACGAGAGGCATCACCGCTGGTCGGCGAACGGCACCTGGGACCGGATCCTCCAGGCGGTACAGGCCCACGCCGACCTGGCCGGCCGGATCGGCTGGAGCATGGTCGGTGTCGACTCGGCCTCCTGCAGAGCCCACCAGCATGCGGCCGGAGCCCGCAAGGCCACACCGCGGTTTCCGGGAAAAGGACGACACCCCGGCACCACCGCCCCGACGAGGGGCTCGGACGGCCCCGGGGCGGACTGACCACGTCAGCTAGCCCGCCGACGACGAGTGCGGAAACCAGAACCAGGAGCAGGGACGCGTGCCCCCGGACATGGGCCCCGGCCATGACGCCGGTGATGACAGTCGCCACGGTTACTCCGCGCCGTCAAGACGCCACCCACTCAGCAGCCATGAGGCTCACCGTATCGGTGCACCGACACGCTACGCCGGGACAACCACCTGGAAACAGGGAGTCAGGCTCTTCCGCCTCACCTGAAAAGGCCCTTGACCTGGGACCAAGGCGCTGAAGTGGCTGCACATCACGCCTTCAGCACCGCCACGGGCGTTCCGGTCCACTTCTGTGACCCCGGCAGCCCCTGGCAACGAGGTTCAAACGAGAACACGAACGGCCTCCTGCGGCAGTACTTCCCCAAGAGCGGCAGTTTGTCCGGACGCACCCGCGCCCGCCTCGACACGGTCGCTGCCGGACTCAACAGCCGCCCACGCAAGACGCCCGGCTGGGAAACCCCAGCCGGGCGTCTGTCTGAACTGCTCGCCACCACACGTCAGTGATCACGTGTTGCGACGATCCCCGGAATTCGCCTTCGAACCGGGCTCTGTCGGTGAACGGGCCCTTCGGTGCTCGCCCCGCTGCCCTCGCCCTACCGGACCGTGAGGTAGGCGCGGTCGATCGTCTGGACCAGGGTGTTGCCGTCACGGTCGGTCAGCTTGGCACGCAGCGAGACGGTGCCCGGCTGCGCGGGGTGGTTCAGCGACAGGTGGGTGCCGTTGACGGCTCTGGCCGTGCTCCAGGTCCTGCCGTCGTCATAGGACACCTCGAACTCCAGCTTCTTGGCTGTCCGAGCGGTGGCCGCGCCCTCCACGGTGAAGGGCACCTGGAACCTCTCGCCGGCCTTCGCCGTACTGGTCAGTGACAGCGCGGGGGAGAAACGGACCACGGACAGCGGCAGCCGGACCCAGCTGTCCCCGGACACGCCGGCCGACCTGAACGTCCACTGCGCCCGCACGCGGGTGCTCACCGCGAGCAGCTCGGGGTCCCGGGAGGCGTCGACACTCAGTTCGTACCGGCCGTTCCCGGCGGGGACGGTGTACTCGGCGATGTCCAGCGGATCGCCCTCGACGGGGATTTCTTCGCCGTCGGCGCGGAGCGAACTCTCCAGCTCCGTGTAGCCGCTGCCGCTCTCATGCCCGTCACTGTCGCCGAACATGGGCAGATGCGCCTTGATCGTGTTCCCGCTCCGCGCGATCCCGGGACGCCCCCACCGCGGTTCACCCTCACCCGGAGGCAGGAGCGGACCGAAGACACCGACGTTGAACCGCGCGGTGTAGCTCTTCTTCGGCTGGTACGCCGTGGGCCTTCCCATCTGCGCGTTCCCCGACTCCCACTGGTGTACGGAGTAGGACCATTTGACGCCGTTGCCGAGGACGTGTTCAGAGGTCCGCAGCGGCAGTTGGCGCTGGGTGGGGGTGCTGAAGTCGGCCGCGAACTCGCCGATGGGTGTCAGGGGCATCACCGCGACCTGAGCGGTTGGCTCAAGGCCGGGCCTGCCGACCGCGAAGTCGATCTCGGCCAGCTGCTCGCGCCGGACGTCGGCGGTGAAGCCGCCGAGCGAACCCGTACGGTTCCACGCGAGACGGTAGTTCACTGCGCGCCCGCCGGCCGGCTGATGTGTCCAGAAACCGCTGTACTGGGCGTATGCCGCGTCCTTCGGCGCCTCCGGGCCGATGTGACCGACCTTGAAGCTCTGGAAATCGGGGAAGTCGAAGACGGACGGCATGAAGCCCAAGGGCTGCCCGTCGGAGCGGGTGTAGCCCGGGATGAGCTGGGCGTGGTGGTTCTCGGCTCCCGCGTCGGGGACGGTGATGCGCGTGGACTTGGCCTCCCGGGCGTCCATGACGACCGTGGTGTCCTTGGTCAGCTGCAGGGCCGGGGCCAGGAAGAGGGAGGCGGGGGCGGCGGACTCGCCGCCGGCGTTGAGGACCCCGGTGAGCGCATAACCGCCCTTGGGCAGGCGCACCGTGATCTCGCCGTCCGTCGCGTCGGCGAACTCCTGGTAGTAGTCGCGGTCCCGGCCGTCGATCGTCGTGAAACCCTTGCCGGTCGGCTTGCCGTCGTCGTCCAGGTGCTTGATGGTCAGGTCGTACGACTCGATCTCGCGCTCCACGCCGAAGGCGGTGCGCACCCGGGTCCGGCCGTCGGCCGAGGCCGCGGTCACCGAACCGCCGTACGAGCCGTAGGCCTCGCCGCCGACGCGCGTATCGGCGGTCACCGTGGTGCTCGCCGCGCCGCCCGCCGCAATGGTGAGCTGCCTCGGCGACATCTCGAACATGCCCTCGGGGGCGGGCCCGCCGTCCGTCCCGAGCGCCTCGATCGCCAGGTCCAGGACGACCGGCTCGGTGCCGAGATTGCGGTACGTGATCTCCTTCGTCACCGGCTCGTCATCGGTGTGAGGCCACTTCGGGCGGCCGAAGCTGATCGGCCCCTGCTCGGCGACGACGCTCTGCCCGATCGCCCGGGCCACATCGGTGCGGCCGGTGCCCTGCTGGTACGCGCTGTACGGGCCGGGCTCAGCGGAAGCGGTGAGCGCCGCCTTGATCCGCTCGCCGGTCCAGTCCGGGTGCTGCTGCGCCAGGATGGCGGCGGCGCCCGCGACATGGGGAGCGGCCATCGACGTGCCGCTCTGGGTGGCGTAACCGGGCGTCCCCGAGGGGAACACCTGCTCCATGCCGCTCGCGGTGGAGGCGGCAGCCGTGATGTCGACGCCCGGCGCGGTCAGGTCCGGCTTGACTCCTCCGTCACCGACGCGCGGGCCGCGGCTGGAGAAGTCGGCGAGCTGGTCGGCCTGGTCGACCGCGCCGACCGTCAGCGCGGACTCGGCGCTGCCGGGCGATTCGACGGTGCTCTCGCCGCCCTCGCCCGCGTTGCCCGCGGCGATGACGAACAGCGTGTCCGTCTCGGCGGAGAGACGGTTGACCGTCTCCTCCAGCGGGTCGATGCCCTGGGTGTCGGTGCCGCCCAGACTGAGGTTGACGACCTGGGCGCCCTCGGCGACCGCCCACTCCATGCCCGCGATGATGCCGGAGTCCAGGCCGCCGCCGCTGTCGTCCAGGACCTTGCCGTCCAGGATGCGCGCGCCCGGCGCGACGCCCCTGTACCTGCCCTGCGACCTGGCACCCGTACCGGCCACCGTCGAGGCCACATGGGTGCCGTGGCCGACTCGGTCGACACTGTCCTCAGCGTCGGAGAAGTTCCGTTCGGCGATCTCCTGGCCCGCCAGGTCGGGGTGCGTCTGGTCGACGCCGGTGTCCAGCACGGCGACCTTGACGCCCGTGCCGTCGAACCCGGCGCCCCAGGCCGTCGGCGCGCCCGTCCGGGCCACGCTCTTGTCCAGGTCGGCCTGGCGCTTGCCGTCCAGCCAGACCTTCACCACCTTCTTCACCGCCGGTGAGCCGGACAGCCGCGCCGTGCCCTGTCCACCGTCCCCGCCGTCGGTGAAGGTGTCCCAAAACGCGGAGTGGCCGTGCTTGTCGGCCCGTAGCGCCACGCCGTTGACGCTGGTCAGCTCCTGGCCGGCCTTGGCCCGTGCGTCGCGGAAGGCGCTCGCGGGGGGTGTCTCGTCCCCGGCGTAGGTGACGATCAGCGGCAGGTCGGACCGGCTCGCGTCGTCGTACCCGTACGCGACGAGTTGCGTCACGTCGAACAGCCGCCGGTCGAGCTTTCCCTGGGCGACAGCCGGCGCCGCGTCGCCCGGTATGACGAAGCTGTGCCCGTCGACCTTCCGGACCGAGAACGACGCGCCCTCGCGCCCCTTGGCCCTCTCGATCCCGGCGACAGAGCCGTCCGCGGCGATCGACACCTTGTCGCCGGTGATCAGCGTCACCGTTTTGGCGCTCTTCGCCCCCGGAACGGACAGGGCCTTCCCTGAGCCTGCCGGAGCGTCAGGGGTCAGGGCGACGGCCTGGCTCACCCCCGGCATCCCGGTCGCGGTGATCACGGCGGCCATGGCGAGAGCTCCCAGGGGGGCGGCCGCACGTATTCGTCTGCCGGGAGATAAGGACATGCTCATGCCATCTCTTTCGTCGGGGATGAAGGAACGAAGGGCTGGAGCACACAGGCCCGCCCCGCGATGACTCCGAGGTCGGAACGTCACGCCGTCCCACGCCGGCCAGGACAGGCCGGCAGTGGGTCCGCCGCCGGAGGCAGACCGCCCGGGCCGCGGGGCCGGGATGCCGAAGACCTCGCGTGCTGAGCGGTCACGGTCGTTGAGGCTAGGTCCGCTGTGTGACCGGACCTGGCTCGGACGATAACGGAACCGCATCGGCCGATCCGAGGATGTGCACGGGGACCGCCACGTGGCCGACGGCAGGCGACCGCGGCCACGTCAGCCGAAGATGCGCCTGCCGCGCCGACGGACGGTCTCACCGACCGCACATTCCCGTCCGTCGTGCCCACTGCACACCGGGGCGGTAGTCGGTGTGAGCAGGCCCCGCGCGCCGTGCGGTCCTGTCGTCACCGCCGCACCCGGCCGGCGACGGCCCGCACCGTGCGCGGGCCGCATCGGCCCAGCCACCGCCGTTCTCCGCGCGAAAGCCGTTGGCCGCGGCCGCCACGGCCCGACCCTGGTCGACGACGCTGTCCTCCAGCCTTTCGAGCAGTTCCTCATCCTGACGGCGCAGCGCAGCGAGCAGGTCGGCGGTTGCCTGGCCATGGACCGCTTTTCCGCGATGCTCCGGCCGACCCGGCAGGCCGCCGGCGCCCGGGCGGTGAGCGCGAAGGTGCTGTACGTCTTGCCGAGGCAACCCCTCACGCGGTGCGGTGGGGAAGGACAGGGCGTAGAAGACCTGCCGGGCGTTCACCAGGAACGCGGCCACGACTATGGACACCGGCGGTGCTGCGACGGTGACCATGCCGATGAGCAGGAACTCGAACGAGCCGCCGTACGTGGTTCGGGGCTGTGGCCGGGCCTGGATACGCCCCGTGGAGCGAGGCCGTGATCGCGTCGTTGGAGGGCATCGCCGCGGACCTGGACGGTGTGGGGCTGGACTCGGCGGATGCGCGCGAGGTGGCTGGCGTGGCCGGCCATGGCCGGGCGGTGCTGGACGAGGTGGCCGAGCCCCGTCTTTTGACCGGTGATCTGTGGACTGTGAACGCTCTGCTCGAGCGGGACGCCGACGTGCCGGCCATCAGCGGCGTGCTGGACTTCGACCGTTGCCTCTTCGGGGCGCCGGAGGCGGATTGGACGATCCGTATGGCGAGGGCCAAGGACGATGGACGGACCGCGTTCCGGGAGGCCCACGGGCGGTTGGACCGGTCGGCGGCGGTGCGGCGGTCGCGGGTCTATGCGGCGAGGCATCTGGGCGCGATCCGGCCGGAGCGTCACCGGCTGGGAAGGGCGGACGCGGTCCGCGAGGGCTACGGGACGATGGCCGGCCTGCTCGCCGGGTTGAGGTGATCAGGCCCGTGCGGCGCGGGCGGAACGCCTTGCCGGTCAGCTTGCGCAGCCGGAGGTGGTCCTTGCCGGCGGGGACCGCGCCCGGCCGGGCGCGGGGGTGCCGACGGTGAGCCCGAAGGTGACAGCCCGCCGGTGGTGAGACCCCCCAGATGTCTGGGATGGGATACGCCGACCGGCCGCGGCACTCTTTATCCGGTCGAGGGTGGTGAGCCGCCTTCGGCGCATTCGGTGACGACAACGAGGGGGAAGAGATGTCCATGCGAAGAAAGACCATGGGGATGCTGGCCGCGGCCGCGGTCGCCGGCCTGACGGTGGCGGGGGCTCCGGCTGCCGGTGCGGCCCCGTCTGCGGCGGGTGACGCGGTCACGGCCTCCGTGTGGCGGAACGTCGCTCTGACCGGCACCTACACGATCCGCGACGACGAGGGCATTTTCGCCGCCGGTACGTACTGCAACGGCAACGTCGCCTCCGAGGGCTGGGTGAACGAGGTCCGCACGCCGTCGGTGTGGTGGGAGACCACGTGCGGGGGCGAGATCCGTGTGGAGAAGCATGTGTCCGCGGAGACGGACGCCGGCGGCGGAGTCATGATCTATGTGACCCTGCGGTTCTACGAAGGCACGAACGACACCAACACCGACCTCGACGCCGAGTACGAATTCAACCGCTACGTCCCCGCGGGACAGACCTCGACGGTCAGCGAGATCACGCTCCGCAACGGGGAGAACGGCGGCAAGGACTGGGCGAAGCTCAACCTCGTCCTGCACAACAACCGCTGACCCGTACCGAGGCGTCGATCGCGCGCCCCGGACGTCGACGGTTCCCGGGCACGGTAAGCGGAGGCACAGCTACCTGCGCAAACCGGGCTCGGGAACTGTTGTGCACGCTTAGCCTCGGACCATGAGGCGTCATGGGGGAGCAAGACGGGTCGGCGAGACCGGGGACGCGGCGGCGCGGGCGGCGCAGTCCGCGCGGAGCGTCGAGGAGTTCTTCGAGGCGGTGAAACGGGTCGTACGGCCTGCGCTGCGCTTCGACGTATGCGCCTGCTTGACCGTGGATCCGCAGACGTTGATGAACACCGGCGGTGACTACCGAGACGGCCTGCCGCCCGCCATGATGCCGCGCATGCTCGACATCGAGTACCGCGAGGGGGATGCCAACGACCTGTCCGACCTGGCGGCCAGACCGACGCCGGTGGGCCTGCTCAGCCGGGAGACGAACGGGAACCTCACCCTCAGTCCCCGGTACCGCGACATCATGCGGCCCCTCGGCTTCCGCGACGAGCTGCGCGTACTGCTGCGGGACCGTCACGGAGCATGGGGCGCCCTGGTCATGGGACGCGCGGACGATGCGCCCCCGTTCGGCTCCCCAGAGCTGGCTGCGGCGGCATCGCTGGTCCAGCCGTTGGGGAACGCACTGCGCCAGCTGCACCTGACGCGGCTCGCCGAAGCGAACGCCTCGGAGACGGCGCCGGGGCTGGTGTTGCTGGACGGCGACCACCAAGTGGTCCATGCGACACCCACCGTGGCCATGTGGTTCAACGACCTGGCGCACGCCGACGGCGTGCCGTCCGGGGAGCGCGGACTGCCTCCCGCCGTGTACGCGGTGGCAGCGGCGGTGCAGGCCGCAGGGGCCGCGGCCTCCCACACCTCGTGGATGCACAGCCGCAGGCACGGCCGGGTACGGTTGCACGCCTGGCGCCTGGAGGAACCCACGGCGGCCCCGGCCCGCACCGCCGTCGTCGTTGAACGAGCCGGTCCCGCCGAGCACATCGCGCTGATCGTCGCGGCGTACGGACTGACTCCTCGCGAGAGGGACGTCATGGCGCTGGTGTTGCGGGGGCGGTCCACAGCCGACATCAGCCGCAGTGCAGGCTTGTCACCGCACACGGTCCAGGACCACCTGAAGTCGGTGTTCGACAAGACGGGCGTCCGCAGCCGACGAGATCTGGTCGCCACGCTCTTCGCTCGTCACTATTTGCCGGACATGAGTCCGCCGGCGTCCGCACCGCAACGCCGCCCCCGGGTCTGAAGAGGCAAGCCCTCGAATTCGCCGGCTGCGACCCGTTCGTCGTCCTCGCCGGCGCCGGCCTCGGGTCTGTCCCGGATCCGGGTGTCCGAAAGCGCCGTGTGACGGGCAAGCTCCGCTCGGTCCTGCCGCAGAGGGCCACGGAGGTCGCTCTGCACGACGGGCTCGGTGCGGCGGAAGCCCGGGTGCCCACGGAAGCGCTGAAGGCGGTCACCTCGCCTGAGACGCCCGAGGACATCGTCATGGCCCAGGGGCACGGCACGCTGCTGGTGGCCGACGACATCCAGATGGGCTGCGGGCGCACCGGCCCGTCCTTCTCCTTCGAGACGGCCGGAATCGTCCCCGGCATCATCTGCCTGTCCAAGTCCCTCAGCGGGTACGGGTCGCCCATGGCCCTCACGCTGATGCGCCCCGAGTACGACGTGTGGAAGCCGGGCGAGCACAACGGCACGTTCCGGGGCTACAACCCGGCGTTCGTCACCGCCGCCCGGGCCTTGGGGGTGTTCTGGTCCGACAGCGCCTTCCAGGCCAGAACCGCAGTGCTGGGCGAACGGGTCCGCCACTCTCTGCTCGGGACGGCACGTCGCCACGGGTTGGCCGCGCCGTGCGGGCGGGGCCTGTCCTGGGGCCTGCCGCTGGACCGTCCAGGCGCGGCCCGAGAGGTGTGCGGCGCCGTTTACCGGGCGGGGCAGCTCCTGGAGACCGCCGGCCCCCGGGACGAGGCGGTGAAGCCGCTGCCGTCGCTCACCGTGGCGGACAGGCAGTTGGAGCAGAGCCTGGGGATCATCGACGAAGCCGTCGCGGCCATCGCCGGCGCCCGCACCTTGGTGGCCTGACGGGGACACCGGCCCACGGACGCCTACGACCCCCGCGGCCACCGGGCCGCAGGGTGAACGAACGGAGGATGGATGTCGGTCGATCTCATCGGCTTCCTCGGCGTGGTACTGGTGGCGTACGTGGTCCCCGGGCCGGACTTTCTGGTGGTTGTCCGCTCGGCGGCCGAGCACCCGGCCAAAGGGCGGGCAGCGGCGCTGGGCGCCCAGGCCGGGCTGTGCGTGCACATGCTCGCCGCGGCCACCGGCCTGTCGGTGATCGCCGCCCGCTCCCCCGTGGCGTACGACGCCATCAAGCTCCTGGGCGCCGCCTACCTGGTCTACCTGGGCGTCCGGGCGGTGCTCACCGCACGTCGGTCCGCCCACGAGCGGGCCGCCGGACGAGCGGTGGAGAACGACGGCCCGTACGCCGCCGCGCAGGCGCCGCCGGAAGAACCCCGTTCGGCTTGGGCGCGGTGGCGCTCCGGCTTCGCCCAGGGGTTTTTCACCAATGTGCTCAATCCCAAGGCGGCGCTGTTCTTCCTCAGCGTCCTTCCCCCATTCGTCGACGACGGCGGTGGCTCCAGGACCCAGCAGATCTTCTTCCTGGGCATCCTGGACGTTCTGATCGGGGTGGCCTACTGGTTCGCCCTGGTGGCCGTCGCTGCGCGGCTGCGTGCGCTGCTGGCCCGCCCAAGGGTCCGTCACCACTGGGAGCTCACCACCGGCTGGCTGTTCATCGTCATCGGCATCGGCGTCGCCACGGTCACCTGACCAGCATCGCTAAGGCGGTGACGGGTCTTGCTCCCGGATCTTGGGCACACGAGACACTGGATCCCGAGGACCTGAGAACGGACATCTCGTGGTCATGAAGAACTGTCTGCCGCAGTTCAAGGCGACGCGGTCGCGTTGTGAAGGAGGGCATGCCCGCCTACGTCAAGCTGCAGGAGAGCGAGTTCGCGGACCAGCAGCGCGGGTTCACCGCGGTCGAACACCAAAGGGGGGTCGGCGCCGGGTACTTCGACCTGGTGAGCGCGGCGGTCAACCCGGCGGCGGAGACCCTGGCGCTGCGCGGTTCCACCGGGGAGAGCCAGTTCCGCTGACGGCCTCATCGTCCGCAGGTGGCGGCCCGTGACTCCTCCCCCAGCGCGTCACTGTGCTCCGACCGCCGCGCGGGAGGCCGGAAGGCCAGGGTCACCAGTGCCACGGCCGCCGTCACGAGAAACGCGGTCCGCACGCTGTAGTGGTCCGCCACCGCTCCGAGGGTGGCGGGCCCCGTCAAGGTCCCGATGCCGAGGGCCAGGACGGTCGCGCTGAAACCGGTCAACGGTTATTCGGGAAAGACCCGGTAGCTCCACAGCGCGAGCAGCGAGGACGTGGCCATGAAAGTCGGCACGTACAGGACGGCCGAGGCGAGGACCGCAGGGAGAGCGCCGGGAGCCAGCCCCAGCAGCGCGATCGCGGCCGACAGCGCGATGAACAGCACCGCCTGGCCGAGCCGTAGCCCCAGCCGTACGAAAAAGGCGCCGGCGAAGACGCTGCTGATCCCGGCCAGCCCCATGAGCGTCCAGAACAGCGGCGCCATCAGGGAGTTCTCTCCCGTCGCGTCCGAGACGGCCTCCAGGGCGAAGGCCCAGTAGAAGGCGCCGATGAGACCGTAGACGAACGCGGTGAGATACAGCGTCGCGGACGCCGGGCGAAGGAACCAGCGCACGGTGACGGTCTTCCCACCGCCGCTCCCCCTGCCCTCATGGCGCCCGGCGGGCAGGACCCGCGCCGCGTACCAGGCCATCGCCAGAGCGACGAGCGCGAAGCCGAACCAGGCGTACCGCCAGTCGCCCCCCGGGTGGCCAGGGCGAGCGGCCCGGCCACGGTGACACCGAAGGCGGTACCGCTCGGGATTCCGGCACCTGTTCGGCGCCGGTCTCGCGCAGGACCCCGCGGCCGGTGGCGATGTGCTCCGTCGCCACCGGCGAGGAGGAGTCGACGACGTGCAGGGCCAGGTCCGCCTGGACGACCTCCTCCAGTGTGGAGCGGAAGGCGTCGACCAACTCGTTCGGGAGGCGGCGGACGAAACCGACCGTGTCGGTGAGGGTATAGGTCAGGCCGTCGAGGGTGCGGACCTGGCCCTGCACGTCGTCGACTCGCCCTCCGTGTGCGCCGAGCGGCTACGCGCTGTCCGTGAGGGCCTCGTAACCGCGCGAACGGGCACAGTGGGCGCAGCAGAAGAACCGTCCGTCGACCTGGTGCCCGTGCCCGAGGACTTTGCACTGGCAGTTGTCACAGATCGGCGCCAGCCTGTGGGCCGCGCATTCCAGGCTGTCGAACGTGTGAACCGCCCCGCCGACCGTGTGCACATCGAAGGACGGGGCGTAGTCGTTCCCGCATACCTCGCAAACCGCCGTGATGTGCTCCCTTCCGAGCGGCAGCCGGGTACCGAGCCGTGCTCGTTTGCGTGCGGGCCACTCGCCGTGCGGGGATCGCGGCCCCCACGGGCCGCCCCGGGTCGATGCGGACCGTCCTGATCACTGGCCGGCGTCCGGCGCCGCCTCGGCCGGCCGCTTCCACGCCGGTGCGGGCCGTCCGGCCCTCCCGGTGCCGTCCACGACCGCCCTGACGAGGGAAACCGTCATCGGTCCGGCGGTGCCCCGGGCCGGTCTTCACCGGTGTCCGAACGGGTTTCGGGGCGAGCGCTGCCCGGTGGGACCGACGCCTGCGGGTCGATGGTGAGCGCGGTGCACCCGAGAGGTGCGGCGAGGGAACGCAGCGCAGTGGCGGAGAGCCTGATCCAGGGGTGGTCCTGACCGAGGGTCGCCAGGAGCCGTGCGGAAGAAGTGAAGGCGACGGCCGTACGGTGCCCGCCGGGAGTGCGGAAGAAGCAGGTCACGTAGCAGCGGCCCTCCGGCCGGACGGGCACGTACAGCACGCCGGCCGGCGCGGGTCCACCGGGCGTGGGCCCTTCGCCCCGCCCGGCGTCTGCCAGGGGGCCCCGCGACCGGTTCGGGCCTTTCATGCCGGGCGGCACCGGCACGTGGCCCGGAGAGTACGGCTCCCCGGTGCTGCCGACCGCGGTGACCGGGGCGGGGCCGTGGCCCCGCTGCCCCGGTGCGATGCGGGGCGTTTCCGCGCCTCCGCGGCGGTCCGCGGCAGCGGTCCGGCGGGTTCCCACGGACGTCCGGCGCGCACGGGTCTCACCTCACCGGTGCGAAGTCCCGCGCTCCGACGAACGCGGGCCGCCGTGCCGGTGCCGCGAAGGGCTCCACCGCTGTGTTCTCCACGCTGTTGAACACGAGGAACACGTTGCTGCGCGGGTACGGCGTGATGTTGTCGCCCGAGCCGTGCATGCAGTTGCAGTCGAACCAGGTCGCGGAGCCGGCCCGGCCCGTGATCAACCGGATGCCGTTCGGTTCCGACAGCGCGGTGATCGCCTCGTTCGACGGCGTTCCCGCCTCCTGCTTCCTCAGTGACATCTTGTAGTTGTCCTTCGGCGTCTCCCCCGCGCAGCCCAGGAAGGTCTTGTGCGAGCCGGGGATGATCATCAGGCTTCCGTTGGTGACGTGGTTGTCGGTGAGCGCGATCGACACCGACACGGCCCGCATGCGCGGCAGACCGTCCTCCGCGTGCCAGGTCTCGAAGTCCGAGTGCCAGTAGAAGCCGCTCGCCCCGAAGCCGGGTTTCACGTTGATGCGGGACTGGTGGACGTACACGTCCGAGCCGAGGATCTGGCGGGCCGCTCCCACCACGCGCTCGTCGCGCACGAGCGAGGCGAACACCTCGCTGATCCGGTGCACTTCGAACACCGAGCGGATGTCCTGCGATGCGGGCTCGATGAAGGCGCGCTCGTCGGCGCGGACCGCCGGGTCCCGGATCAGTCGGTCCAACTCGGCCCGGTAGAGGGCTACTTCGTCCGGGTCCAGCAGCACGTCCACGGTCGTGAAACCGGTGTGCTCGAAGTCCCGCAGTCCGGCTCGCCCCAAGGGCCCCGGCGTGTCGGACGGGGACCACACCACGGGGTCCCGACGCGGCAGCATCGCCTCGGCCGGGCCACGGGTCGGATACAGGTCGGTGGTCCTGCGGTGGTTGTACAGCGTCGTCATGGTCGTCCTCACGCTTCGTCGCTCTCGGATTCCGTCAGGTGGGGTCCCTCCAGGCATCCGGCTCCGGGGGAGGGTAGACGCCGTTCTCGTCGTGATCCTCCAGACCGGTCAGGGGCGGGTTGAAGACGCACACGCAGCGGAAGTCGGTCTTGGGCCGCAGGGTGTGCCGCTCGTGGCCGTCCAGGAGGTACATCGTTCCCGGCACGATCCAGTGTTTCTCGCCGGTCCCCTCGTCGGTCAGTTCGGCCTCGCCCTCGACGCAGAACACGGCCTCGACGTGGTGGGCGTACCACATCGCCGTCTCCGTACCGGCGTAGAGCGTCGTCTCGTGCAGGGAGAAACCGACCCGCTCCCTGGCCAGGACGAGCCGCTTGCTCTCCCAGGTGCCGGACGCACTCGTGACGTGCCGGTCGGTGCCTTCGACCTCCTTGGAGGAACGGACGATCATGGTGATCTCCCACCTTTCTTCCGCAGGGTGGATGCTCGCTCGCACGACCGCCGGCGCGCTCGTGCGTTCAGCGGCCGGAGGGTCCCGGCGGGCGCTCGGTCTCCCGCACCGCGCGGGCGAACAGCGCGAGCCCTTCCTCCAGTTCCTCGTCGCTGATGGTCAACGGTGGGAACAGTTTGACGACTTCGTCCTCCGGGCCGGACGTCTCCAGCAACAGGCCCAGTTCGAAGGCACGGGCGCACACGGCGGTGGCACGGGACGGATCGGCGAATTCCATGCCCCACGCGAGCCCACGGCCACGCACGTCAGGCGCGGGGGCCGGTCCGTCGGCGGCGACGGCCCGCAGCGCCTGCTCGAGCTGCTCTGCGCGGGCCAGGGTCTGCTTCTCCAGCCGGCCGTCGCGCCAGTACTCCTCCAGCGCGGCGGTGGCGGTGACGAAAGCCGGGTTGAAGCCGCGGAACGTGCCGTTGTGCTCGCCGGGCTGCCAGATGTCCAGCTCGGGACGGAACAGGGTCAGCGCCATCGGGAGTCCGTATCCGCTGACGGACTTCGAGAGCGTCACGATGTCCGGGGTGATGCCGGACTCCTCGAAGGAGAAGAACGCGCCGGTGCGGCCGCACCCCATCTGGATGTCGTCGACGATCAGCAGCATGTCCCGGCGCCGGCACAATTCGGCGAGGTCGCGCAGCCACTCGGCCCGGGCCACGTTGATCCCGCCTTCGCCCTGCACGGTTTCCACGATCACGGCCGCCGGGGTGTCCAGTCCGGAGCCCTCGCCGGCCAGCAGCCGATCGAACCAGAGGAAGTCCGGTTCCCGGCCGTCCGGCCGCTCGTCGTAGGGCATGGGGATGGCATGCACCAGTGGGACGCCCGCGCCCGCCCGCTTGAAGGCGTTGCCGGTGACGGCGAGGGAGCCCAGTGACATGCCGTGGAAGGCGTTGGTGAAGAAGATGACGGCTTCCCTGCCCTTCACCTTGCGGGCCAGTTTCAGGGCGGCCTCCACGGCGTTGGTGCCGGCGGGCCCCGGGAACATCACCTTGTACGGCAGTTCGCGCGGTGCCAGCACGGCGTCCTGGAAGGTGACCAGGAACGTGCGCTTGGCGGCCGTCGACATGTCGAGGGCGTGGGTGACACCGTCACGTTCGATGTAGTCGAGAAGCGCGCGCTTCAGCACCGGGTTGTTATGCCCGTAGTTCAACGCTCCGGCACCGGAGAAGAAGTCCAGATAAGGCCGATCGTTCTCGTCGTACAGCCTGCTGCCGTTGGCCCGGTCGAAAACGGCGGGCCAGCCCCGGCAGTAACTGCGGACCTCGGACTCGAGCCTCTCGAACACGTCGGAGGCGGGTTGGGCAGCCGTCATGATGCTCGCTCCTTACGGAGGACGAACGGACTTAATTCTCGGTCCTTTCGAGGGCACCGTTCACCGTTCACCGGCGCAGCGGCCCGATACGGTACAGGAACTCGGCTTCATGCGTGTCGGGGAAGAGTTCCGCCGGAAACAGGAGGTCCCTTTCGAGCGGTGCCGCGTGCCGTTGGGCGAAGGACCGGAACAGCCGGTGGGACGCGGCATTGTCAGGACTGATGGTCGTCTCCAGGTGCCTCAGGGCGCCGTCCGCCGTCAGCCGGGCGGTGAGATGGTCCAGCATGGCGCTGGCCGTGCCGCGTCCGCGCTGCCCCCGGTCCACGGCGATCTGCCAGACGACGAGGGTGTCGGGCTGTTCGGGTCGGCGGAATCCGGTGACGAATCCGACCGGCACGTCACCGGAATCCGAGGCCACCACGGACGTACGGGCGAAATCCCTGAACCACAGCAGGTAACTGTAGGAGGAATTCACGTCGAGTACCCGGGATTCGCGGGCGATATGCCACGCCGCGACCCCGTCTTCGACCGTGGGAATCGCCATGACCAGTGTGTCCATGGAGCCCACCTCACTCTCGCTGCGCGGACCACCGCGCGCAGGTGTCAAACGGACCTCGTTCGGTCCGAGTTCCGCGCGCCTGGCGGATCGCCGCTCCACCCTGTGGGTCACCTGATTCGTGCCTGCCGCTCAGGGTTCAGTTGTCCGCGCGGAAATACCGCTGTAACGCTTCGGTTCGATGCTACGTCCGCCGGGCCGCGCATGCCCAGGTGAAATCTTCTGTTTAAGTGGGGGCGAAAGGTGGAACCTCCCCCGGATCCGGCAGGGAAACCCAGCACGTTGATTCCGCCCCTTAACCCCCGCTTCACCCGAGGGACTCCCCGCGCCCCTGGCAGCAGCCGGCCCCGCCATCTTCCTCGCGGCCCTGCAAGAGGGCCGCTGGCCTCCGGGCCCGGCATGACTGTTGCCCCCTGTCGATCGGATGACCTCAGGGGGGTGGTGTCACCGGGTCCGAGGGGTGCCGTCGGACCCGGTGATCAGAGGTCCGGCCACCGCCCGGCCCGGCGCAATGCCGGGCAGCTCGTGGGCGGCAGGTCTGCACAACGTGGATGCGCGCGAACGGCCCCGACCACGAGGCCGGCACGGCATCGACGCATGTGGGGGCACGGTGATCGACATTGATCAGGTGGGCGTCTTCCTCGGCTTGGACGTCGGCAAGAGCACGCACCACGGCCACGGCCCCACTCCGGCAGGGAAGAAGGTCTTCGACAAGCCGCTCCCGAACGGTGGTCCCCGACTGAGAGCCGCCTTCGGCAAGCTCCGCGCCAAGTTCGACACCGTCCTGGTGGTCGTGGACCCACCCGCTTCCATCGGCGCCCTCCCGCTGACCGTCGCCCGCGACGCGGGCTGCCAGGTCGCCCACCTGCCCGGACTGGCCATGCGGCGGATCGCCGACCTCCACCCCGGCGAGGCCAAGACCGACGCCCGCGATGCGGCGGTGACCGCGGACGCCGCCCGCACCATGCATGCCTCACACCCTGCGCTCCGTCGAGCTCGCCGACGAGGTCACCGCCGAACTCACCATGCTGGTCGGCTTCGACCAGGACCTCGCCGACGAGGCCAACCGCACGTCCAACCGCATCCGCGGCCTGCTCACCCAGTTCCACCCCAGCCTCGAACGGGTCCTGGGCCCCCGCCTGGACCATCCCGCGGTCACCTGGCTCCTCGAGCGCTACGGATCTCCGGACGCTCTGCGCAAGGCCGGCCGCCGCAAACTGGTCGAAGTCATCCGGCCCAGAGCCCCGCGCATGGCCCAGCGGCTCGTCGATGACATCTTTCACCGCCTTCGACGAACAGACCGTCGTCGTTCCCGGCACGACCACGCTCGATGTGATCGTGCCCTCGTTCGCCAAGTCGCTGGCCGCCGTCCATGAACCACGCAGAGCCCTCGAGGATCAGATCGAGAGCCTGCTGGAGGCCCACCCTCTTGCCGAGACCCTGACGTCGAAGCCCGGCGTCGGCGTCAGGACCGCCGCAGTCCTCCTGGTCACCGTCGGCGACGGCAGCTCCTTCCCGAGCGCCGCCACCTGGCCTCCTACGCCGACCTCGCGCCGACCGCCAAGTCGCATGAGACCAACCACTACACTCAACGTCAGCCCCAACCGGCAGCTGGAGTCGACGCATGGAGCTCCCGTCGAACCCGGAGCGGTTCAGGCGGAGGCAGCGCACCGGATGCCGGTACCGGCCAGCGTCCACCCCCGTGTCCCCAGCGAACCCGGCCGCCGCGTCGGGTACGCCCGGCCGGCCGGGCCTCGCCGCGCGCGGCTTCCACGTCCACCCGAGCCGGGCGGGCACCTCCTCCCTCGAGGCGCAAGATGTGCAGGGCGTCGGCTGCGACCATGCGCGCCGCACTGCCGGGCAGCACAGGCGCGGCGGCCCGGAGTATCACGCAGCCGATCGTGGACGCCCCGGCGGGTGGGCCCGGCTGCGCGCGGCCCCGATGAGGGGAAGAACACGGGGTATCCGGAGCGTGACAAGGATGTCCCGACTCCCTCTTCGAGGAGGTCTGCGCTGTGCTCTCGCTCAAGCGCTTACTCGACCGCAGTCTGACCGCGCAGGCGATCCTGGTGTTCCTGCTGGGCCTGGGCGTTATGGCCCTGATCCGCAGGGACGAGCATCCAGCTGTCTGGGTGCTCCACAGCGCTCTCTACACCGGGATCGCCGTCGCGGTCCTGGCCGTACAGCGCCGCAGGGCCGCCCGAGCCGTGGGCACCGACGCGGGCGGACTCGCCGATCTGAACCGGAGGATTCGCCACCGTGAGGTGCCGCAGGACCCCGAGGAGCGGGCGGCCGTGCGACGGCTGGTCGCCGAGCAGCTCGGCCAGATGGAACGGGCGGGCAAGTGGCTGCCGTACTGGCTCGGCGCCATGGGCCTCGTCGCGGTCGGCCTGTTCGTCCTGGGGGCCGTCAGCGGGTCTTTGGTCTTCCCCCTTCTCTTCGCGGTCGGCATGGTCGCACTGTGCGCCTGGGTTCTGTGGATGCGCCGCCGCTCCCTGGACCGCCTCCACTGGATGCGCCAGGCCCTGCGACAGGAGTGAGCGGCCAGAGAGGGCAGGGAGGGCGGGCAAGTCCCCGGAACGGACCTCGACGGCAGCGGACCGCCGGGCCGGCGCCTGACCGGTGCGCCGGCCCGGCGGTCATTCCGCTTCTCTGCGACAGGTCAGCGCCGAGGCGAGCAGCGCCGCACTTGGGTGATCCCGGCGCCGGCGGGGCCAGGACGGTCGTCGGGCCACCGCAGAGCGCAGTCGGTCGGCGATGTCGTAGCCGGTCGGACGCAGCGCGCGGATGTCGGTGGTCAGGTCACGCCACGGCTCGTAGGAGTCGTCCACGCTCTGGCCGGTGCTTTCGCACGCCATCAACGCGCCCATGCCGGGGGCGGATCCAGTGCGAACGTCCAGTCGGCGCGGCAGAGGGCCGCGTCCGAACGGCGGGGCTGCCCTTCAAGCTCACGGCGCCGACCGGATGACGAAGACCTGGCTGTCCTTCGGCCGGCACGGCTCCACCACGGCCTCGGCCCCCTCCGAGGTGTCCGCGTCTCTGATGGCCACGCAGCCCCGGCCGTCGATACGCAGCGAGTACCGTCGGCTTTCGTCCGGCCCGGCCGGCGCGATCCGGAACGGGGTCGTCTTCCCGCAGTCGTCCCACGGCTCCAGCAGCCCGGAACCCGGCCCCCCGGCCAGGGCCTTCAGACAGCCGGGGCCGTGGTCGGGGTGGTACCAGCGGATCCGGAAGGTGTTCCCGCCGAGCGGAACCAGCGTCGTCTCCTGGGGCGCGACCTCGTCGCACGGCCGCTGCACGGCGACCAGTGACTGGTACCGGCTGCTGTGACCATCCGTCAGGCAGAGGCCGTCCGCCAGGGCCGGACGGATCTGCACACGACCCTGGGGCAGCGGGGGCCGCGCGTCGGCCGCGGCGAGGCCCCCGCCCCCGGCGCCCTTCGAGCCGCCGTCGTCCCGGGAGGGGACCAGAGCCCAGACGGCAGCGGCCAGGAGCGCCACCAGGGCCACCGACGCCGGTAGGACGGGAACCCCGAACACCCGCGCACCGAGGCGGACGCCCCGCTTCGGATCCGCGCCTCTCCCTTCGGCGGTCCCCCCTCGGGCGAGGCTGTCCCGGGCCGCCAGCCACTGCGCCGCCCGCTCGCCGTCCCCGCAGGCTCGTACGAAGGCGGCCAGCAGTTCCGGACGCGGCAGGGTCCGGCCGCGCAGCACATCGGCCAGGGTGCTGCGCGGCAACACCTCGCTGTGCTCGGTGGCGCGCTCCTCCAACTGGCGGTACGTCAGCCCCGCCCGTTCCTTGAGCTCCCGCATGGCGGCAATGAACTCGGCGGCGTCAGAAGCCTGTTGGGGGCCCGAGCCCCCTCTGATCTCCATGCCGCACATCGTCGGCCCTGCTCGATCGGCCGCACAATCCCGTTTCCCGCCACGGTCCTCATGATCCGGACAAGACCCGGACAAGGCGCTGACCAGGCCGGACAGTCAGTGAGCTGTCCGGGACAGCGACGGCTCTTGTCCCCGTCCGGCCCATCCCAGCAAGCTCGGTGCTGCCCCGGCCGGAGCACCCACCCACCCGACTCGTCGATCCCAGGGGGACACCTCATGCCCATGCGTCAGCGCATCGCCGCGACCGCGATATCGACCGTGCTCGCGGGCGGCGCCCTCGGCCTCGCTCCGGCGGCCCAGGCACACGACATCGCGTCGGCTTCCTGCTACGGCGGCGCGAACAGCTATCTCAAGCCGGCCGGAACGTACTGGCTCCCGGCGGGCGATGTGTTCAGCACCTCAAGCGCGTGCGCCGACATCAACATCAAGCCCAACACGAACCGCTATGTGAAGGTCTGCTTCGAGACCGACGGCCGCCTGGAGTGCCAGGCGAACTACACCCTCGCCCGTGCCGGGCAGTGGAACGTCATCGCGAGGAACGTGCGGGACGGCGCCCTGTTCGCCTTCGAGTTCCGCTCGGACGCGAAGTCCACCGGCAGCTGGGCCGCCTGACCCGCGGGCACCGGCACCCGCACCATCACCGACCACCGGGAAACCCGATGAAAAGGACTCGAACGATGGCAAGAGGAACCTGGCGGGCCACGGCCTCGCTGACCGGAGTGACCACGGCCCTGTTCGCCCTCGGTCTCGCGCTGCCGGCCCAGGCCCACGCCGCCGTCCGCTGCGAGACGGTGCGCGCCACCGTGGCCAACTCCCACGGGCTGTCCGGCGGCACCGTGCGGGCGACCGTGTGCAAGCCCAGCAGCGGACACGCCTACTTCGACGACGGCTACTACAACTACGTACAGGACCACCAGGCCGACGGCGTCGCGGCCCGCGCATACGTCGTGGACGCGAACGGCCGCTACGGTCCGCTCGCAGTGGACGACACCTCCACTTCCGGTGGGGAACCCATTTCCTGGGAGTCCAACGGGGCGGGCAGCGGGACGGTCCGTGTGTACGTCTGCCTGGGCAAGAAGTACCCGTGGGACAGCGGGTCCCGCTGTGCCTCGGACTCCATGAGCTAGATCCGTAGGAGAACAACGGGGGAACGGGGAAACCGGGGGACGGGGGCCGGGCTGCCGTAGCAGCCCGGCCCCCGCGGCGGAGCGGCACGTGTCCTTGCAGCGGATGACGTGGCGTACCTGGGCCTCTGTGCCGTCGCGGGCGGTCGTCGGGCGGTACGCGAGCACGAAGCCGTGCTGCTGGTCACGAGTGGAGAACGCGGCGTTCCTGTAGCCGTACGTCTCGCCGGTGTCGCCCCGGAGAAGGATCACCGGGGTAAGCCCAGAAGGGGCCACGGGACGATCTTGAAGCCTTGAGCGTTCGGATTCCCTCCGGCGGCGGACCGCGGGGGCGCGCACGGCGAGTCGCCGGACGCGACGAGCAGGCCGTCACCGTGCGGAAGGAGGCGGCCTGGACGGAGGCGAAAGAGCCTGGGCGGCCTGCGGGGACCGCCTCCGCTGCGAGGACGAAGCCGGGTTCACCCGCCGGCCGCCCAAAGGACGCACTCCCCCAGCTCCGCCGGGGGCACCCCCAGGGGCCGGCGCGGACACCCCCGGTCGTGACCGTCATCGGGCGCCGCCCGGGACGTCTGCCGGTGGCCGGGCTGATCGCGATGCGGCCCGGTTCCCGCACCCGGCTGTGCCATCGCCTGCGCACCCACCGAGCGGGCAAGAACACGCGCCGCAGCATGGGTGAGCGGGACTTCATCGCATTGATCGACGGCGTCCACCAACTCGTCAAGGCACCGGTCGTGCCGGTCTGGGACCGGCTGAACACCCACGTCTCCCGCACGATGCAGAATCCGGTCGCCGAGCGTGAGTGGCTGAGGGTGTTCCTGCTGCCCGCGTACTCACCGGACCTGAACCCGGCCGAGAGGGGGTGGGCGTACGTCAAACGCAGTCTGGCCAACCTCGTCGTCGTCGCCCTGGGCCGGCTCGAAGCCCTCGTGCGCAACCGGCTCAAGCGCCTGCAGTGCCGGTCCGGCCCCCTCGACGGCTTCACAGCCGGCACCGGCCCGACCCTCGACGAACCGGCTTCACCCTGACAAGCCGAAGTCAGCAGCCCAACGGACCGAGGGGCCTCCGGGGACCGGGAGGCCCCTCGGCCGGGGTCGAACCGGCCGCGGACGGGACCCCTCGTGAAGCGGGTCCCGCTCGCACGCGCACGCCGTGCACGCGCGCGTCATCCGGTCGTCGCCGGGGCGGGGACGTACTCGAACCAGTCGAAGGCGACCGTGCCCTCGGTGGCGTACATGCCGATGACGCGGCCGGTGAAGCCGCAGGCGACCTCGGTGGACAGGTAGCGCCCGTCCAGTTCGGCGAGCGGCCGGGCGCCCGGGGCGTCGGGACCGCCGAGATGGAAGGCGATGGTGTCGGGGCCCGTGGTCCCGCCGTCGGTGAGTTCGGGTGACGCGGGTACGAGGCCGGTCGTCCGGACCGTGACGGTGAGGGGCAGCGGCCCGGCCGGGACGGAGCGCTGGGCCACGGTCTGGCGCAGCGGCCCGATCCGGGCGACGACGCGGACCTCCCCGTCCCCGGCCTCGATCTCGTAGTGGTGGGCCTCGTCCAGGCGCACGCACAGACCGCCGCGCCCCGTGCCCGGGTCGGTCAGGGCGGTGACGCGGCAGTCGTGGTGCTGCTGGCGGCGGCCGACGAAGGTGTGGCCGGGGCGGTCGAGGGTGGGGCCGGTCGCGTGCAGGACCAGGTGGCCGGGGCGCTCGGTGAGCGACCAGGAGCCCTCCGGGCGGGTGAACGGCGAGATCCAGTGCGGTGCGAGAGCCGGCCCGTCGAAGTCGTCGCGGGCGGGCGGGGCCGGGACGGGGTGCCAGGCGCCGTCCGGCGCGGGGTGCCGTTCGGGGACGGGCGCGACGACGGGCCAGCCGTCCTCGTCCCACTCCACGGGGGTCAGGAACGTCTCACGGCCGAGGACGTGCACGTCGGGTGTGAAGCCGCGCGGGCGGACGCCGAGCAGCACCATCCACCAGCTGCCGTCGGGGGCCTGTACCAGGTCGGCGTGGCCGGTGTTCTGGATCGGGCGGGCGGTGCCGCTGTGGGACAGCAGGGGGTTGCCGGGTGCGCCCTCCCAGGGGCCGCGCGGCGAGCGGCTGCGGGCCACGGACACGGCGTGGCCGCGTTCCGTGCCGCCCTCCGCGATGAGCAGGTACCACCAGTCGCCGATGCGGTACAGGTGCGGTGCCTCGGGGAACTTGAGGCCGCTGCCGGACCAGGTGGCGAAGGGCCCCTCCAGCACCTTTCCCTCGACGGGGTCGATCCTGGCCATGTTGATGCCTCCTGCGGGGCCGGAGAAGGCGCACCAGCAGGTGCCGTCCTCCTCCCACGCCAGGTCGGGGTCGATCCCTTCCAGGTCGATCCACACCGGGTCGCTCCACGGTCCCTCGGGCCGCTCGGCCGTGACGACGAAGTTTCCGCCGCCGTCGATGTTGGTGTTGATCACCCAGTAACGGCCGTCGTGGTGGCGGAGCGTGGGGGCGTAGAGGCCCCCGGACGCCTTGGCGCCGGGGAGGGGCAGCGGCAGTTGTGCGGGGCGGTCCAGCACGTTGCCGATCTGCTCCCAGTGCACGAGATCCCGGCTGTGGAAGAGCGGCAGTCCGGGAACGTACTCGAAGCTGGAGCACACCAGGTAGTAGTCGTCGCCGACCCGGCACACGCTCGGATCGGGGTGGAACCCGCTGATCACCGGGTTGTCGTACATGCGCACGGAAAACGTGTTCCCTTCGGGCTGCCGGGCACCGCTCGCTCCGGCACGGCGGTCCGGTCGGTGAGGGCCGCCGCCTCGACGGCGGCGGCCCTCGCACGCATCAGGGGTGCCTTCACGCAGGACGTGTCAGGCGCGGGTCCAGCGCTGGTTGCTGCCGTTCGAGCAGGAGTAGAGCTGGATCTGGGTGCCGTTGGCGGTGCCGGCGCCGACGGCGTCGAGGCAGCGGCCGGACTGGACGCCGACGATGGTGCCGTCGGAGTTCAGGCGCCACTTCTGGTTGTCGCCGCCCCAGCAGTTGTAGATCTGGACCTTGGCGCCGTTGCCGGTGCCGGCGGCGTCCAGGCACTTGTTGCCGTAGACCCTGAGCTCACCGGAGCTGGTCAGCGTCCACTGCTGGTTGGTGCGGTTGTTGCAGTCGTAGAGCTGGACCTGCGTGCCGTCGGTGGTGCTGGCGTTGGGCACGTCCAGGCAGCGGCCCGAGCCGACGCCCTTGATGGAGGTGCCGTCGCCGGGCCCCGGGTCCGGGTTGCCGCCGTCGCCCCCGTTGAGGGCGTTCAGCACGGCGTTGTACGCCTGCTTCTTGCTGCCGTCGTTGTTGAACAGCAGCGGCGTGTGCTCCGGACGCCAGGAGTCGCTGTCGCGGACGCCCCAGACGGTGACGCCGAGGCAGCGGGAGACTGCCAGGCAGTCGTTGACCACGGCGGCGTAGGTCGTCGGCGAGGCACCCTGGATGTCGAGCTCGGTGACGGCCACGTCGACGCCGAGCGCGGCGAACTCCTGCAGGGTGGTGCGGAAGTTGCTGTTGTAGGGGCTGCCGCTGTTGAAGTGCGACTGGAAGCCGACGCAGTCGATCGGCACGCCGCGCTGCTTGAAGTCCTTCACCATGCGGTACATGGCCTGGGTCTTGGCCCAGGTCCAGTTCTCGACGTTGTAGTCGTTGTAGCAGAGCTTGGCGGACGGGTCGGCGGCCCGCGCGGTGCGGAAGGCGACCTCGATCCAGTCGCTGCCGGTGCGCTCCAGGTTGGAATCGCGCCGGGCTCCCGAACTGCCGTCCGCGAAGGCCTCGTTCACCACGTCCCACTGCGCGATCTTGCCCTTGTAGTGGGCCATCACGCCCTTGATGTGGTCGATCATCGCCTGGCGCAGTGCGCTGCCGCTGAGGCTCTGCATCCAGCCGGGCTGCTGGGAGTGCCAGGCCAGCGTGTGGCCGCGGACCTCCTTGCCGTTCTGCACCGCCCAGTTGTAGACGCGGTCGGCGTTGGTGAAGTTGAACTGGCCCCGCTGCGGCTGGGTGGCGTCGATCTTCATCTCGTTCTCGGCCGTCACCGAGTTGAACTCACGGGCCGCGATGGACGCGTACGTCGAGTCGCTCAGCCGGTTCGCGGCGATGGCCACGCCGAAGTAACGGCCGCTCTGCGCCGCGGCGGCGCCGAGGGTCGATTCCGCGGCCTGGGCGGCCGGCGGCGGTGCGGCCAGTGCGCCGGCCGCACCGAGGGCGCCGACGAGCAGCGTGGGGAGCAGAACGCGGAACTTCCGCCGGAGGGCGGCTCTGGGGAGGGCATAGGAGCCCATTGCTGTGCCTCCAAGGTAGGTGTGACGGACCGCCCGGCCGACAGCGCGGGTCCGGGGGAACCCGCAGGAGCTGCCTGCGGTACGTGGATCCGTCGTGCAGCTGTGCGCGGCTCTGCGGTGCGGCATGTCCGCACAAGACAGTTGGTTCGACATGTCGAACTGGGGTCGCGTTGCCAGACAGATGATTGGAGGTTGCTGAGTACGCGTCAACCCTCACGACGGAAAAACTTTCCATTCCTCTTTCGAAACTTTCGTATTCGCGTCCAGGCGCCCGTTGGGCCCCGAACTAGCGGTTGTTTGCAGCCAGATCGATGGCAGGCCTTGACCGGAGACCCTCCGCTTTCTACCTTGTGGCGTCACAGGGCTGGAATCACTTCGAAACATTCGAACTCTTTTCGTCCTGCTCGGTCGCCGCTCCGCCGGTCGCCGGCGTCATCTCCCCCCACTTCGAGGAGGCCCTCCGATGCGGCTTCGCCACGTCCTTCCGGTCCGTCCCAGACGTTTACTCGGTGTCCTCGCCCCCCTGCTGCTGTTGGCCACCTTCCTCGGAGCCCAGCCCGCCGAGGCCGCGACCGTGGATCCCAACGCCTCGTACGTGCTGGTCAACCGCAACAGCGGCAAGGCGCTGGACGTCTACAACCTGGCCACGAACGACGGCGCCCGGGTCACCCAGTGGACGAGGAACGACCAGGCCCAGCAGCAGTGGCAGTTCGTCGACTCCGGCAACGGCTACTACCGGATCAAGTCCCGCCACTCCGGCAAGGTGCTGGACGTCTACAACTGGTCCACCGCGAACGGCGGTTCGATCGTCCAGTGGACCGACCTGAACGCCGCCAACCAGCAGTGGCGGCTGGCCGACAGCTCGGACGGCCACGTACGCCTCATCTCGCGCCACAGCGGCAAGGCCCTCGAGGTGCAGGGCGCCTCCACCGCCGACAACGCGAACGTCGTCCAGTACGACGACTGGGGCGGGACCAACCAGCAGTGGCAGCTCGTCAAGGTCGGTTCGGACACCGGCAACCCCGGCTCCTGTGACCTGCCGTCGAGTTACCGCTGGAGCTCGACCGGCGCCCTGGCGCAGCCCCGGCAGGGATGGGTGTCGCTCAAGGACTTCACCGTCGCCCCCTACAACGGCAAGCAGCTCGTCTACGCGACCACGCACGACACCGGGACGCGTTGGGGTTCGATGAACTTCGGCCTGTTCGGGGCCTGGTCGGAGATGGGCTCGGCGAGCCAGAACGCGATGAACAGCTCCACGGTCGCGCCCAGCCTCTTCTACTTCGCGCCGAAGAACATCTGGGTGCTGGCCTACCAGTGGGGCGGCACCGCCTTCTCCTACCGGACGTCGACCGATCCCACCAACCCCAACGGCTGGTCGTCCGAGCAGGTGCTGTTCTCCGGGAGCATCTCCGGCTCCGGAACGGGGCCCATCGACCAGGCACTCATCGGTGACGGCACGCACATGTACCTGTTCTTCGCCGGCGACAACGGCAAGATCTACCGGGCGAGCATGCCGATCGGGAACTTCCCCGGCAGCTTCGGCTCGACCTCGACCGTGGTCATGAGCGACACGACGAACAACCTGTTCGAAGCCCCGCAGGTCTACAAGCTCCAGGGCCAGAACCGCTACCTCATGATCGTCGAGGCGATCGGCTCGCAGGGCCGGTACTTCCGCTCGTTCACGGCGACCAGCCTCAACGGCACCTGGACGCCCCAGGCGGCGACCGAGAGCAACCCCTTCGCCGGCAAGGCCAACAGCGGCGCCACCTGGACCAACGACATCAGCCACGGCGAGCTGCTCCGTACCAGCGCCGACCAGACCATGACCGTCGACCCCTGCAACCTGCAGCTGCTGTACCAGGGGCGCAGCCCCAACTCGGGAGGTGACTACGGCCTGCTGCCCTACCGCCCGGGCCTGCTGACCCTGCAGCGCTGAGAAGCCCTGTTCCGAGGGGGAGTCGGTGCGGCGGGTCCGGTGTCATGCCGGACCCGCCGCACCGCCGTGCCGACGGCCGGGCAGCGGCTTCGTCCGGCCGCACGGTGACGGGACCTCAGCGGCCGCCTTGCGGTGCGGCGGCCGCACCGCAAGGCGGAACGAGGCAGCAGCGCACCGGGGCCGGCGTGCGTTCGGTGACCGGGCCGACCGGGGCACCGCCGTCCACGGCGGCCAGGGCCGTGTGGAGCGTGCCGGCGATCAGATCCGCGGTGAGGGCGGACTCGGGGTCACCGAGCTCCCGGAGGCCGCGCGGAACGGTTCGGCCTTCTCAGGTGGAGTCCCCTCAGCCGTTCCAGGCAGGCGGGCGGGAGGCCGGCAGTCATGAGGGCGGCGGCCCCACGGTGTGCGCCTTCGGCGCCGAGGCGCGGTCTCTCCCGGAGGAACGCCTCCACGCGTTCCACCGGGCCGTCGGCGGCGGCCACAGCATGGGTGAGTGCCTCGTCGGCGCGCCGGAGGGCCTCCTCGGTGATGCAGATCTCCCACGGCGGGGCGCCGTCGGGTCCGGTCACTCGAAGCGCGGGGGCACCCGGTTTCCTCCTCGCTCCAGAGCCCCCGGCGCCGCCAGCCTGGTTGATCCCGCCTTGCGCCAGGCATCGGTCTGTCACGTCGGCAGGAGTTCACCGGTGACGGGGACCTCGGGGGTGTCCGCGTTGGTGACGATGGCGAGACGGGGGCCTTTCGGGCCCTGGTGCCACTGGCCGCCGGACAGGCGGAGGAGCGCGATGTTGGGCGTCGGGCCCTGCTTCCAGTCGAGGGTTCCCGCGATCGTGGAGAAGGTGGAGCCTGCGATGGCCCGGGCCACGGCCGCGCGGTCGGTGGGGTCGTCGGCCGTGCCGAGGGCGCGGTGGGCGGTTTCCACGAGGGCATGGGCCAGTCCCAGGGGCTGCAGCCAGGATTCGCCGGTGTCCTGCTGGTAGACGTGGGCGAGGTCGGCGCAGGTGGTGCCGTCCAGGCTGGAGCGGTAGGGGTGGCCGGGGCTCCAGTAGACCAGGGTCGCCACGCGTGCGTCGGCGAGTTCGGCGTGGACGCCCGGCACGGAAGTGGTGTGGGTGTGGGGGTAGGTCAGCCACCGCGAGCAGGTGATCAACCGGGGCCGCAGCCCGGCCTGGCGGGCCTGGCGGTGGAAGAGGGCCAGGTCGGCGGCGGTGGCTGCACTGGTGACGATGTCGGCGCCGTGTTCCCGCATCCGGCCGACCTGCTCCTGGAGGTCTGTGGCTGGTTCCCGGTAGGGGCCGAGGTCGACCAAGGTGTGTCCGCGCGCGGAGGTCACCGGGGCGAAACCGTACTCCTCGTGGCGCAGCAGACCGCCCTGCAGCTCGTCGTTCCACAGGCAGCCGACGGTGGCGTGCCGGACGCCGGTCTGCTCCCACATCCGGGCGAAGACGGTGGCGATGTCGTCCAGGCCCCACGCGAAGTGGTAGGTCCACTGGAAGGAGTGTCCGGGAGTGGCGCCGCGCGAGTGCACGTACGCCTGCCAGGGGAAGGTGGTCGACAGGCAGGGAACCCCCAGTTCCTCGCAGGCGTCGGCGACGGCCGGCAGTACCTGGGTTCCGGCCATGGTCAGAACGATGTGCGCCCCGTCGGTGGCGGCCAGGTCGCGGACGGCCTGCCGGGCGGCCGCCGGGTCGGAGCGGCTGTCGCGCACGGCGACCGTCACGTCATGACGGCGGCTGCCGTTGCGCACGTGCTCCAGCTGCGGTGCGAGCGTCTTCAAGACGTACGTCAGCGGCTTGCCCAGCGGCGCCAGGCGTCCCGTCAGCGGCGCCACCACACCGATCGTCAGCTGGGACGGGGCTGTGTTCACCTTGTGCTTCCTGCTTTCTCGTCATTCGGCGGGAAGGGCCGGGGAACCGGGGCGGTGGGCAGTGCCACGGTTCCCCGGCCCCGCCGATGAAGTCCCTGTCAGCGGCCGGACCGGTCCACGGTGACGCACGTGGTCCGGCTCATCACCGAGACCGTCTCGTTGCCGCAGTTGTTGCTGTGGCCCGAGGCGTTGCGGGCGAACACCAGGTTGGACAGAACCCCGCCGCTGGGCCCCGCCTGGTCGCCGCCGCCCTTACCGGTGTCCTCGGCCACGCAGGTGCGGTCCTTGAAAAGAGCCACCTTGCCCGTCCCGCAGAGATTGGCGTGGCCGGAGGAGTTCCTGCCGGACAGGTTGGACAGCACCCCGCCCGGTCCCGCGTCGCTGTCACCGGCATGCGCCGTGGCCATTCCCGCGGGCGCCGCCCACATCATCCCCACCACCGAAGCGACCACCGCAATGCGCCGCGCGCCGTTCATCTGCACTTGCTTCCTTCCCGTGCTCCATTCCGGCCGTGTCGACCGGTTCACCAGAGGTAACGACGCTGCGGTCGGTCAGGATGGGCCTGGTCACGGTGAAACATCAGCAAGGCAGTTGATCAGCTACTTCGAACGGGCTTCACCGTCCGAGCCGTTGACGGCGGATGGTCGGCGGAGCTGCCGAGGGGACCGGGCATCGCCGTGCACCAAGGCGATGCCCGGGACGGTGGGCCGGGAGTCGGGAAATGCCGCCGGCCCGGACGGAACGGGCCGGACCGCCAGGGCGCGAGTCGTACATCGTCCGGCCACCGACGCCGAACGGCCCCGGTCCGGCGCAGAGCACGGCGCCGGTGGCGACCCCCGGCCGCGGCGTCATCCCTGTCCGGCAGGCCGACCTTGCGCGGTGCGGCGAGGAGGACGGCGTGGCGGCGGGGCCAGACGCCGGCTTCGGTCCGGTGGCGTGTCCACCGGTGTGGCTGTGGCGTTAAGGGATGGCACATGAATTTTTTCGCGGCACGGGTACCGCAGAGCAGACTCTGGAGTGATGCGCATGCGGGACGTTGTGGCCGGCGGTCAAGGGCGCGCGCGGCACGTGGCGGTGTTCAACGTGCCGATGCACGGGCATGTGATCCCCACCCTCGCCGTCGTACGGGAACTGGTCGATCGCGGTCACCGGGTGAGCTACGCGGTGACCGCGGAGTTCGCCGACGGTGTCCACGCGGCGGGCGCGACGCCCGTGCTCTATGACGCGCCCCCGGCAGGAGAGGCGCCCGAGGACATGGCCGAGGGCGTCACCCTGGCCGTGGGCGTCAATGTGACGGCGCTGCCGTAACTGGAGGAGGCGTTCGCCGACGACGTGCCGGACGTGGTACTGGCCGACGTGTACGCGTGGGCGGGTCCGTTGCTGGCGGCGCGCTGGAAGGTGCCGGCCATCCAGCTGGCACCGACGCACATCCCCTACGAGGGACTGGTCCAGGAGTTCTTCGGCCTCGCGGACATCGCGCAGATCCCCGGTTTCTCCGAACTCTCAGGCGCGCTGGCGCACTTCGGGGTCCCCGGCGGCGTCCACTCCCTGACCCTGGCCCCGCCGCGCACCGTCGCCTTCTTCCCCCGCTCCTTCCAGCGGCGGCCGGAAACGGTGCGGGCCGGCGAGGCGCACTGGGTGGGCCCCGCCCTCTCCGAGCGTTCCTTCCAAGGTCACTGGCACAGACCGCAGAGTGACAAGCCGGTGGTGTACGTGTCGTTGGGCTCCCAGTTCTACCGGCGCCCGGAGTTCTACCGGGCGTGCATCGAGGCGTTCGACGGCCTGGGCTGGCACGTGGTGATGAGCGTGGGCGCCGAGGTGGCGGCAACCGGACTCGGCAAGGCAGGAGACGGGTTCGAGGTGCACGCGAGCGTGCCTCAGCTCGACGTTCTGGCCTCAGCCTCGGCCTTCGTCACGCACGGAGGTACGGGAAGCCTGATGGAAGCCTTCTCTCTGGGGGTGCCCGTCGTCGTGGTGCCGCAGATGGCCGAGCAGAAGGTCAACGCCGGCCAGGTCGAAGAACTCGGCGTCGGATGTCACCTCCCGCGGGACCACGCCACCGCCGAAACCCTGCGCAACGCGGTCCGGACGGTCATGGACGACCCGCAGATCGCCACCGCGGTGACCAGGCTCCGCCAGGACATCAGCGCAGCCGGTGGAGCCGCGGCCGCGGCCGACGTCGTGGAGAAGACACTGGCAGGTACGCCCATGACCACACACTGATCCGAAGCGCCCCGGGTCTGCTGGAAGCTCGGTTCCCTGAGAGGAGACCGAGTTCATGGCCCGTCCTTCCCCTTGCCCTGCCGAGCGTCGTGAGCGCGCGGTGCGCATGGTCGCGGGGACCCGCACCAACTGCGCGGCCGAGTGGGCCGCGATGAAAGCGGTCGCCGCGAAGCTGGCATCGGTGCCGCCGAGACGGTGCGGACCTGGGTCCGCAGGGCCCAGGCCGACACCGGCCGAGGTCCCAGGGTGACCGTGGAGGAGGCCGCGGAGATCAGGCGGCTGAAAGCCGAGACCGCCGAGCTGCGGAGGACCGGCGAGATCCTCAACCGGCGTCTCCGCACCGTCGTCGGAGACATTCCGCCCCGCGAGCACGAGACCAACCAGGGCGTGTGGTGGAAATGCTGGTCACAGCGTCTCGTCGAGGACGGTGACCAGCACGGTCGTCCCCGGGGCGACGGGTGGCCGGTCAGCGCACCAGCAGGTCGACCACGCCCGTCAGGTCCTCCTCGCCGCTGCCCTCGGCCAGGCGGCGGCGCATCAGCTCGAAGTAGGGGCTGAGCAGTTCCGGGCTGACACCCTGCTGCTCGGCGGTGCTCAGGAAGGTCGGCGTGCCGGCCACCTGCATGGCGAGACTGGAGACGACACCCTTGGTGTAGTCGCCGCTCCGCAGCTGGTCGGCAGTCTGGTGAACCGCCGGGGCCATCGCGACGAGCCAGTCGGCGAGCAGCGGGGCGAGCGACGCGGGGTCGATGTCCTCCTTGCGGATCAGGGCGAAGGCGTGCGCGACACCGGCGAACATCCCGTACATGGCGCTGAGCAGGGCCACGTCGTACAGGGACGCGAAACCCGCGTCCTCGCCGACGTAGGTGGTGCCGACCGGGACGGCCAACGTCTTCCGGTGCCGCTCGAACAGCTCCCGCGAGCCGCTGTAGAAGACGTAGCCGCCGGCCTCCGGGACGCCGATCATCGGAGGGACGGCCATGATCCCGCCGTCCAGGTAGCGGGCGCCGCGCTCGCGGGCCCACGCGGCGCGGGTGCGGGCCTGGGCGGGGGTGCCGGTGGTCAGGTTGACCAGGTCCCGGCCGGCCAGGTCGGCCCCGGCCAGCGCCTCCTCGACCGAGGCGTCGTCCAGCAGGCAAACGATGACCAGGGGGTTCGCTGCGACCGCCTCGGCGGCGGTGTCCGCGACCGAGGCCCCCTCGGCGGCGAGTGCCGCGGCGCGGGCCGGGGTGCGGTTCCAGATGGTGAGCGGGTGGCCGGCGGCAAGCCAGGTACGGGCCAGCGCGGTGCCCATCGCGCCGAGGCCCAGCAGCGTGACGGGAGTTTTCTCAACAGTGGTGTGTGCCATGTCGATTAGGCTGGTCACCAGCCCGGGAGTGATCAAGTACGCACTTGGGAGTGGGTGGTTGCCCCGGGGTGAGTGAGCACGTCAGAGGGGTGGGACATGGCGACGCTGAACCGGCCGGGCACACCAGACGGACACATCTGCGGGATCGACACCGCGATGGAGGTGATCGGCGGCAAGTGGAAGGTGCTGATCCTCTGGGCACTGCACGAGCACCCCTACCGCCGCTTCGGCGAGCTGCGCCGGCTGCTTCCCGGCATCACCGAGAAGGTGCTGGCCTCTCACCTGCGGGAGCTCGAAGCGGACGGCGTCGTGCGCCGCGTCTCCTACGACGAGGTGCCGCCCCGCGTCGAGTACTCGCTGACCGAGGACGGCATACGCCTCAACGACGCGCTCCAGCCGCTGGCCGCCTGGGGTCGCGAGCGGCCGGCCACTTGAGGGCTGGAAGAAAAGGCGGGCCAGGGCCTGTTGTGAACGTGCTGGTCACAACCACTCGTTGAGGGCCGCGACCAGCACGGTCGCCTCGTGGCGGACCGCGAGCTCGTCGTATCGCGTGGCCACCGCCCGGTGGCGTTTCAGCCGGTTGGTGCCGCACTCCACGGCACGGCGTTCTTTGTGGTCGTTCTTGTCGAACTTCGGTGGTCGCCCGCTTCGGGAGCCGCGCTCGGTGCGGTTGCGGACCTGGTCGGCCTTCCCCGGGATGGCGCAGCCGTTCCGGCGTCTGCGCGGGTGGGAGCGACGGGTGCGGGAGCCGTGGGCCTTGTCGGCGCGGATCCCGTCCGGCCTGGAGCTGCTCGCTGCGGGACGGGGTGGGCTTCCGCGGGCGCGCCGGCCGTTCGCAGCGTGAGGCGGGCGGGGCGTCGCGCCCCGTACGCGCTCTGTGCTCCCGGTTCACTCCATCAGGTTCGACCTGGCGTTTTCCCTGCCCATGGGTTCTCCGCTCTTCCAGGATCGGTCTGTGGCAGGTACGGCGGGCGGCATCTTCCTTCCGCCCGTGGTGCCTGCCGCGTGGGTGGAGCGACGAACAGGAGAGGGGGAACAGCGTGCACCTGACCCCGCATGAGCAGGAGCGTCTGATGGTCCACGTGGCGGCCGACGTCGCCCAGCGGCGGCGTGAGCGCGGTCTGCTGTTGAACTATCCCGAAGTCATGGCGCTGTTGACGGCGCATGTCTACGAGGAGGCGCGGGCCGGGGCGACGGTCGATGCGGTGATGGAGTCCGGGCGGCATGTGCTGCGGCGCAGCGAGGTCATGGACGGTGTGCCGGAGATGGTCGACAACGTCCAGGTCGAGGCGACGTTCCCGGACGGGACGAAGCTGGTGACCATCAGTGATCCGTTCGACGAGGCGTCCACCACGGTGGACGTCCACCCGGGCAAGCAGGAGTTGCTGCCGGACGAGGACGAGCACCGGGTGGCCTTCAACGAGGGTGCGACGCCCGTGCCGCTGGTGGTGCGCAACCCCAAGGACCGCCCGGTCCAGGTGGGGTCCCACTTCCACTTCGCCGAGGCCAACAAGGGACTCAAGTTCCGCCGTGAGGCGGCCCACGGAATGCGGCTGCACATCCCGTCCGGCACGTCCGAACGGTTCGAGCCCGGTGACAGGCGCACCGTGATGCTCGTGCCGATCGCCGGTGAGCGGATCGTCCACGGGCTCCAGGCCGACAAGAGCGAAGAGGAGAAGCACCTCGATGCCGGACAGGACTGAGAGGAACAAGCCCTGGGACCCGCTGCCGCGTTCCCGCTACGCCGACCTGTACGGCCCGACCACCGGCGACCGGATCCGGCTCGCCGACACCAATCTCGTCCTGCGCGTCGACGCGGACTGGTGCGGTGGTCCGGGGCGCAGCGGTGACGAAATGGTCTTCGGCGGCGGCAAGGTGATCCGTGAGTCGATGGGCCAGTCGCACATCCCCCGCGACGATCCCCGCGAGCCGGTGGACACCGTGATCACCGGTGCGCTGATCCTGGATCACTGGGGCGTCGTCAAAGCCGACATCGGGCTGCGCGACGGCCGCATCCACGCCATCGGCAAGGCGTACAACCCGGAGACCATGACGCCCCGGCCGAACGACGACCCGCGCGCCGCGGATTTCGTCGTCGGTCCCGAGACGGAGGTGATCTCCGGCAAGGGCCGCATCCTGACCGCGGGCGGCGTCGACACCCACGTGCACTTCCTCTGCCCGAACCAGATCCACGAGGCGGTCGCGTCGGGCGTGACGACACTGATCGGTGGCGGGACCGGCCCGGCCGAGGGCAGCACGGCCACCACCGTGACGCCGGGCAAGTGGCACATCCAGCGGACCTTCGAGGCGCTGGACTCCTTCCCGGTGAACATCGGCCTGCTCGCCAAAGGCAGCACCGTCTCGACCAAGGCGCTCCACGACCAGGTCGCGGCCGGCGCCCTCGGCTTCAAGATCCACGAGGACTGGGGCGCCACCCCGGCGGTGATCGACGCCGCGCTGACGGTGTGCGAGGAGACCGGTGTCCAGGTCGCGCTGCACGCCGACTCGCTGAACGAGGCCGGCTTCGTCCAGAGCACCTACGCCGCGACCAAGAAGGACCGCAAGGCCAAGAAGGCCAGGTACCGCAGCCTGCACATCTTCCACATCGAGGGTGCCGGCGGCGGCCACGCCCCCGACATGATCAGCCTCGCCGGCAAACCAAACGTGCTCCCCGCGTCGACGAACCCGACCCGGCCCTTCACGGTCAACACCGTCAAGGAGCACGTCGACATGATGATCGTGTGCCATCACCTGAATCCGGAGGTCGAGGCGGACATGGCGTTCGCCGACTCCCGGATCCGGCCCTCCACCATGGCCGCCGAGGATCTGCTGCACGACATGGGCGCCATCTCGATGATGTCCTCCGACGCCCAGGCCATGGGCCGCATCGGCGAGATGATCATGAGGACCTGGCAGACGGCGCACGTCATGAAGTCCCGCTACGGCCCCTTGCGCGAGGACGACGCGCACGCGGACAACTTCCGTGCCCGCCGCTACGTCGCCAAGTACACGATCAATCCGGCCATCACCCACGGCATCG
This sequence comes from Streptomyces sp. NPDC096105, assembly GCF_044763335.1. Classification (NCBI taxonomy): domain Bacteria; kingdom Bacillati; phylum Actinomycetota; class Actinomycetes; order Kitasatosporales; family Streptomycetaceae; genus Streptomyces; species Streptomyces sp. NPDC096105. Next base: position 58,317 of record NZ_JBIWGC010000022.1, on the reverse strand, counting down.
ACCACGAGGTCGGCTCCGTCGAGGCCGGCAAACTCGCCGACCTGGTGCTGTGGGAGCCGAAGTTCTTCGGCGTCAAGCCGCACATGGTCATCAAGGGCGGCCAGATCTCCTACGCCCAGATCGGCGACGCCAACGCCTCCATCCCCACCCCGCAGCCCTATCTCCCACGCCCCGTCTGGGGCTTCCACGGCCGAGCCCCGGCCGCCAACTCCCTCACCTTCGTCGCCGAGGCCGCCCTCGACGGCGAACTCTCCGGGATCGGGCTGCTCAAGCCCCTGCGCGCGATCCGGTCCACCCGGGAGATCACCAAAGCCGACATGATCCACAACAACGGCGTCCCGGAGATTCGCATCGACCCCGACACCTTCGACGTCACCATCGGCGGCGCCACCACCTCCGACGTACGCACCACGGTCGACGGGCAGGAGGTCGGACGGAACTACGCCACCGAACTTCCTCTGGCGCAGCGGTACTTCCTGTTCTGACCTCGGTCGGCTGTTCCGCCTCTCGGCCGGGTCGTGGCGTGCCCGTGCGGTGCCGGGCCCGGCTTCTCCCTGCGAAAGGTTGTTCCTTCCCCCATGAGTCGTACGTGCCTGCTCGTCCTGGCCGACGGCCGTTTCCCCGCCGGCGGGCACGCCCATTCCGGCGGGATGGAGGCCGCCGTCGCCTCCGGCCGGGTCCACGACACCGCGAGCCTGGAGGCGTTCTGCCGGGGGCGGCTGCACACCGCGGGACTGGTCGCGGCCGGCCTCGCTGCGGCCGCCGCCGACGGCTACGACGCCCTCGCCCTGGACGAAGCCGCCGACGCCCGCACCCCCGTACCGGCGCTGCGCCACGTCGCACGCCGCCTGGGCCGGCAACTGATGCGCGCGGCCCGGGCCACCTGGCCCAGCGCCGACCTCGACCACCTCGCCCGTCACCGGCCCCGGGGCGCCCACCAGCCGGTCGTGCTCGGCGTCACCGCCCGCGCCGCCGGGCTCACCCCACTCGACGCCGCCCAGGCCGCCGCCTACGAGAGCGTGGGCGGTCCGGCGACCGCCGCAGTGCGCCTGCTGAGCCTGGACCCGTTCGACGCCACCGCCGTCCTGGCACGGCTCGCCGCCGAACTCGACACCGTCGCCGACGCGGCGGCCGGCGCGGCGGAGCGGGTGGCGGCGGAGGGGGTCGCCGCCCTGCCCGCCGCGTCCGCTCCCCTGCTGGACATCACCGGTGAGCAGCACGCCGCCTGGACCGTCCGGCTCTTCGCCTCCTGACCAGCCCTCACCGTCGCCTGGAGCATCCCTGTGCATCTCGACCACCCCGTGACCATGCCGCACCGCCACACCCACAGCGCCGAACCGCTGCTCGCCGACGGCAGCCGCCGCGCCCTGCGCGTCGGCTTCGGCGGGCCCGTCGGCTCGGGCAAGACCGCGACCGTGGCCGCACTGTGCCGCGCCCTGCGCGACCGGTTCTCCCTCGCCGTGGTCACCAACGACATCTACACCCAGGAGGACGCCGCCTTCCTGCGTCGCGAGGCCGTTCTGCCGCCCGAGCGGATCACCGCCGTGGAGACCGGAGCCTGCCCGCACACCGCCATCCGCGACGACATCTCCGCCAACCTCGAAGCCGTCGAGGAACTCGAGCGGACCCTGCACCCGCTCGACCTGATCCTCATCGAGTCCGGCGGAGACAACCTCACCGCGACCTTCTCCCGCGGACTCGTCGACACCCAGGTCTTCGTCATCGACGTGGCCAGCGGCGACGACATCCCCCGCAAGGGAGGCCCCGGCATCACCACCGCCGACCTCCTCGTCGTCAACAAGACCGACCTGGCCCCCTACGTCGGCGTCGACCTGGACACCATGAGGGCCGACACCCGCGAGCAGCGAGGGGACCTGCCGTACGCCTTCACCAGCCTCACCGGCACCGACGGCGTCCAGCCGGTCGCCGACTGGGTCACCGGCTGCCTCGCCGCCTGGCACACCACCGGATCCACCCGGTGAACGCCGCCGCGCCCCAGGCGCCGACCGCGCTCCCACCGGCCGACGAGCCAGGGCGGACCAACGGTCCACCGCACGGCCCGCGCTCCACCGCGTCCGCCCCGGCGCACCCGTCGGGCGTCGTCGCCGCCGCCCGGATCCAGGCCACCCACAACGGCCGCACCACCACGGTGCCCCTCCTGCACAGCGACGGTCCTTTCCACCTCCGCCGGCTACGAGCCCGCGGAGAACAGGCACGCGTCCGCGTGATCGGCGCGATGAGCGCACCGCTCGGCGGAGACCGGCTCGCCCTCGACATCACCGCCGGAACACGCGCCCGGCTGGAAGTGACCGGCGCAGCCGCCACCCTCGCTCTGCGCGGCCCCACCACCGCACCGGCCACCTACGACGTGAGGCTCCAGGCGGGCGACCACGCGAGTCTGCACTGGCTGCCGGAACCCTTGATCAGTACCCAGGGCAGCATCCTGCACCAGACGTTCACCATCGACCTCGCTGCCACCTCCCGTCTGCTCATGCGAGAGGAACAGCTCCTGGGCCGCTCCGGCGAGGAGCCGGGCCACCTCACCACCCGCCTCACCGTCCGCCGCGGCGGACGGCCGCTCCTCGACCAGGACACCGCCTACGGCTGCCCGGCACCGGCATGGGACGGCCCCGCGGTCCTGGGACCCCACCGCGCCACCGGACAACTCCTCCTCGTCGACCCAGAGCTGCGCACTCCCCGCGCCCCGCACGTCATCGGCGACGACCCGGCCGAGGGCCACGCCGTACTGACCCCCCTCGCCGCTCCCCAGGCCCTCGTCGCCACCGCCGTCGCCCCGACACCAGCCCAGCTCCGCCACCTTCTGGACACCGCCCTCGCCTGCGCCTACGAGCCGCAAAGACCGGAGCCCGACGACGAGCAGCAGTGAAATCCGTGGTGGAGCAGAACGACGTCGCAGGAGTTCTCACCGTGGCGGACGCCCCGGCATCCGGCGCGGCGTTCCGTCTCGCGGTCCCCTGACGCCCGTTACTGCATCCGGGGGGCCGGCCCGACCGGACGCGCAGACCGCCGGCCACCCGTGCGGAGCCCACCGCTGCCCACAACCGAGCCCGGCCTGCCGACGGGAATCGCCCAGCGATCCCCCCCCTCGGCCGGCCGGCCGTCCCTCTTCTCATCCCGCTCACTTCGCGGCCGGGCAAGGCGGGGTTGCGTCAGTGAAGCGCCGCAGGGCCGGAGAGCGCCTCCTCACTGCGCTCCGGGCCTCCGCGTCCCGGCCGCTCCCCTCTGTCCGCGAGAGGCCGGGGCCCGTCCTCCTGCACAGGTGCCCTTCGCGGCGCAGCGAACCCTCGGGACCCGGACCGGAACGACGATGAGACCGCGTGCCAGGGCCTGTCCCTGCCGGCCGGATCCTGCACCGGGCCCTTGAGCGCCCCCATCGCAGCGGCGGCTTCTTCACCATCGCCGCCCCAGGCGGCGCCGCCGTCGAGACGACCTCCAGTGAAGCCGGACATGTCCTGCCCGGTACTCACGAGATCGCCGCCGTCAGAAAGGGCGGCCGACGCCGCAGCAGCGGTTGCGGGGAGGGGTGCACCGGCGAGCGCGGCCGTGGTCGTGATCCTCATGTTCAGCCCGACGACCGACCGGACAACAGGACGCGCAGCCCAGCAGGCCACTGACGTCCGGCGGGCCACCAGCCGGCCGGTCGGAGAACGTGACGGTCGCACACGCCTTGGTCGCACACGCCTTCCGCCCGTCCCGTTGACGCGCCCGTCCGAGCGTCTCGTGGCGGGCCCGTCGCGCCGCATGATCACCACGACCACTCCGCACCCCGTGCTGCCCGCGTCCGTCCGGGACCGCGCGGACACCTTCCACAAGCGGAAAAACACGGTCCCGCCGGGGCGGCCGGCACAGCCTGGGCGGCAGCCCCACCCCGGGCGCGCACTCGACCGTCGTCGACGGCGACCCCTGCCTGCGCCCGCCCGGTGACCAGCGGATCATGAGTCATCGCCGCATTTCGGAAGAACACCCGCGTTGTTCTGCCGGCGGCAGAACAACGGCCCGACCGGACTCGACGATCACTACAGTCCAGTCGCATGACGACGATCGCCACGCGCACGGTCGAGTACCCGGCCGACGGTCTGACGATGATCGGGCACCTCGCGCTCCCGGCCGGAGTCGATCGCCGGCCCGCGGTGCTGCTCGGGCCGGAGGGCATGGGGCTCAGCGACGTCGAGCGCCGCCGGGCCGATGCTCTCGCCGAGCTGGGATACGTAACGCTGGCCTTCGACCTTCACGGCGGGCGCTATCTGGGTGACCCCGAGGAGATGCTGGCCCGTTGCATGCCGCTGCTCGCCGACCCCGACCGGATGCGGGGCATCGGTCGTGCGGCGCTCGACGTGTTGCGTGCCGAGCCACGGACCGACCCCGACCGGATCGCCGCCGTCGGCTACGGCACCGGAGGCGCCGTCGGGCTGGAACTCGGGCGCGACGGCGTCGACCTGCGTGCGATCGGGACAGTCAACGCGCTGACCACGGGCCGACCGGGCGAAGCGGCGCGCATTCGCTGCCCGGTGTGGGCCGGGGTCGGGTCGGAAGACCCGATCATGCCGCCCGTGCAACGAGGCGCGTTCATCGCCGAGATGCAGGCCGCGGGCGTCGACTGGCGCCTCGTGGTCTACGGCGGCGCCCTGCACGCCTTCCACCACCCGCCGGTCGACCACCCCGTGGTCCCCGGCGTTGGCTACCACCCACGGCACGCGCAGCGAGCCTGGCACGACGTCGTCGACCTGCTCGCCGAGTGCCTGACCGTAGCGGAGTGATCTGATCGGAACCGCGATTCCGGGCCGCGGGCCAGACCCGTGGACCGCCACCGGCTCCGGTGGTCTCACCCTCGACGCGGTCAGCGGTTGGCGGGATCGGCCTGCCGCCCGGGTCGCCCTGGAAGACGGCGAGATGCGCCTGAGTGGCCCGGCCTCTTTCGCTTCTGTCCGCGGGCCCGTGTCGGGCACAGGGGAAGCGGTCCGGGGTGAGGCGGGGGGACGCGGTCGGTCCGATGTGCTGTGCGTGCCGCACGGACTGCTCCTGCCGGATGCCCGGCCATCGCCGTGCCCGCCCACCGGATCGTCGCGCTCACCAGCGACCGGCGCCGGCGCAGCGACGGACAGGTACCCGCCCTCGGTTCGTACGGTGGCCAGGGGCCGCTTACATCACACGCGTCAGGTTCCGGTCCGTGCCGGGACGGCTATGAACGGCGAGCTCGTCCGCATTCCGTGTCGCGTGCCACGACGTCGACGAGGAGGACCGGCTCGCTCCCGTGCATCTCGTTGATCGGGTTCGTGCACGCCACGACTCCGGGCTCCGGTGGGGAGTTCCGCGCGGGCCGGGTCGTCACCCGAGCGGGCCTCCCGGGCCCGGGTGCGGGCCGGGACCGGGAGGCCCGAGGGTGGGGCATGCTCCCGGGCGGGGGTGCTCTCACCGGTCACCGTTCGCCTCAGAGGCGCGGCGACACGAGTCCGACTCCTGGTGGTTTCAGGCCGGTTTGGCTGATAACCGGAGACCTCTGCTTGTGACTCCCGTCACGTCGAGTGGCCGCACAGGGCGAACCACAGCACCTCGGGAAGGGCCGATGCCGCAGCTCAGGCGGGGTGCCCTTCCCGCAACATGATCACCATGGGCGACCATTGAATGTCGGACGGTCATATGAAAGGTCGTCTGCATGCGTGTTCGGGGCGCTGAGCCGGTTGAGTGACCGTCACCGGCGCACGCCGGGCACCAGACACCTCAACGAAGAGGATCCATGCACGAAGACGTCTTCCGTGCCGACGACGGCTACGGTTCCGCCACACAGGAGCCGCTCCCCCTGCCGCTGGACTTCGAGGCGCACTACGTGATGAACCAGGAGGCGTGGCACTCCTACGCGCTGTACCGGCTCGGCACCAACGATGCCGCCGAGCGCGCGGTGCACCGCGCCTTCCTGGAAGTGCTGCGGAACTGGGACGCGCTGCTCGCCGAGGCCAACCTGCCGCAGCAGACCTGGAGCATCCTGCGGCGCGTCGTCGGGGACGAGGCGCTGTGCGCGGCACGCGACGGGATCACGGCGATGCCGAGCACGATCGGCCTGTACCCGGCGCTGCTGAAGCTGCCGCAGCGCCAGTTGGACGTGGTCATCCTGCGGTACGTCCTGCAGTACAGCAGCCGCAAGACCGGCTGGTACCTCGGTATCACCGCGAGCACCGTGGACCACCACTGCCGCAAGGCCCGCGAGCGCCTCGCCCCGGTCTACCACCGTCACCGTGGCACGAGCCCGCAGAAGAAGGAGGAGGCAGACCAGTGACATCTGTGAGGAACAAGCGCCCCGCCGAGGCCGAGACGACATGGGCGGAGCGTCTGCGCGAGGCGGATCCCGTCGTGCGCGAGCCGCGTCGGCCGTTCAACGTCGCCGAAGGGCTGCGCCGGCTGGCCGCGGACGCCGGGTACGCCCCGACCGCGCCGGCCCGGCCCACCGGCGCCGGCGCCCGCCGCCAGCTGGATCTGATCTCCCGGTGGACCGTCACCGAGGCCGGTGCCGCCGACCACGTCGAAGAACTCGCCGCGGTCATCGGCGACGACGGCACCGGCAGGCCCAACTGGGACGACTTCACCGAGTGGACGCCCGTCGACGTCCACGGCATCCACGTCTTCGCCTGCATCCTCCACCTCGCCGACCACCCCGAGAGCGCCGTGTTCTGGTGGCAGATCGCCGCCGGCGCCGAGCACACCGGCGCCGCCTACTGCCTGCACCTGCACCACCTCAGCCAGGGCGAGATCCGCGAAGCGGCCCTGTGGAAACGGCAGATGAGCGCCATGCGCGACCGCACCGCACAGCAGTGGTTCGACGGTCCGCCCAACGACTACACCCACGACCTGGTCGGCGCCGTGAACGCCTTCACCGCCTACTGCGCCCGCCACCGCGAACCGGCGCCGATCCCCACCCGCCACCTGCAGAAGCGTTACGAAGCGCTCGCCGACCGCCACGACGAGGACGGACTGGTCTGCCGGCCCGACAGCCGGCTGCGCGACCGCATCCAGGAACTCATCACACCGCGCTGACCCAGCACCGACGAAGAAGCCCGGCAGGGACGAAGGTTTCCAGGCCGCCCGCCCCACCAGGTTTCACGAGCAGTACCCACGAGGGAGCACCGCCATGAACGAGACCAACCGCACCGCCCCCGCCGCGCAGGCTCCCGGCCGCTTCGGCCGGGCATCGGCATGGATCCGCCGCCGTCGCGGCGCCCTCATCTCCAGCGCCCTGCGCGGCGCCGCCTACGGCTGCGGCGCCGGCATCGCCGGCCTGCTCTTCTGGTGGCTGCGCCAGATGATCTGAGCCGCTACCGGGCCCGCCCCTGAGAGCGGATCCGTCAGACCCGGCTCCCGTGCTGGACCGGGTGGGCGAGAGCCTCGGGCGGCGCCGCCGCAACCGTCACCGACGCGGACATCGAGCGCGTCGTCGTCAAGACGCTGGAGGAGGAACCCAAGGGCGCCGCCCATTGGTCGGCCCGGTCGATGGCGGCGGCCACCGGCATGTCCCAGTCCGCGGTCTCACGGATCTGGTGGACGCTCGCCCTCGCGCCGCACCGCTCGCAGACGTCTCTGCTGCCCGCCGACCCGTTGTTCATCGACAGGGTCCGTGGCGCGGCCGGCCTCTACCTGGGCCCTCCGAAGAAGGCCCTGGTGCTGTGTCTGGACGAGAAGCCGCAGATCCAGGCCCTGGACCGGTCCCAGCCCGTGTCGCCGATGATGCCCCGGGTTCCCGAGCGCCGCAGCCACGACCGCATCCGGGCCGGCACCACCGCCCTGTTCGCAGTCCTGGAGGTCGCCACGGGGAAGGTGATCGGCTCTCCGCACCGCAGGCATCGGGCCCTGGAGTTCACGAAGTTCCTGGCCAAGCTGGACAAGAAGGTGCCCCCGGGCCTGGACGTACACCTGGTCCTGGACTACTACGTCACCCACAAGACACCCGCCGTCAAGAAGTGGCTGCTGACGAGTCCCCGTTTCCACCTGCACTTCACGCCGACGAGTTCGTCCTGGCTGAACCTGGAGGAGCGGTGGTTCGCCGAGCTCACGTAGAAGCTCAAGCGCGGCGTCCACCGCTGCGTCCAGGCCCTCGAACGCGACGTCCGTTCCTGGCTCGCCAGCTGGAACGGCAATCCACGACCGTTCGTCTGGACGAAGACCGCCGACGAAATCCTCGACAAAGCAGCCACCTGCTGCCGACGAGCCTCCGGCTCAGGTCACTGGACGCGGTCCGGCAGCATGCTGCCCCGCGGCTTCGCTCCACTCACGGCGGTCCCGCCGTAGCGAGCGAGGACCTGCGGACGGCATCCGCCGTTTTCTCGCGGCGCAGCACGCCCCGGCCCGGCCCAGGTAGCAGCACTCGTCGACAAGCATCCACGCCCGGGGATCGAGCCCGCGCTCCGGAAGCTGAACATCCTTTTGCCCGCCTACTGCCGCTGGCGTCAGGCCGAGAGAGCCGTACGGACGGCGGCAGCAGGACGCGCAGTCGACGGGAAGCGTCCGGCAAATCCAGGAGGGTTCCAACGACGCCCACGGATCACCCTCGTCCATGCCGCCCTCACACGCAACGCAATCCACGTCGGCCACGGTGGGGCGAGCGGCTCATGCGCAAGGCCAGTCTCGCCGGCGACAACCCCCGCAGACCCAACGGCAGGCCGGAAGACACCAGCAACACCGAGGGAGAAGCAGCCACGGTTCAGTGTCGACACGGCTGTTACACACCTGGCTTCACGGAACCTCCACGACCAGGCTCGGTGCGTATTACAGTTTCCTCTGCGCGGCTCGTCATCTTGTGTCGCGTAGAGGACAGATGGGGCGGAATCATCCGCATGCCCAAGGTGCGCCGTCGGGGGGCTTTGTGCAGGAAATGATCAAGGGCGCGAATACGGCCCTGGCGGATCTGAGCGACGACGTCGGTTCAGTGATCGTCAGTTTGGGCTGGGCCAGCCCTACCGGCGAGGGTGACGCGGATGTGTCGGTCCTGCTGCTGGACACGAACGGCAAGGTGCGCAGCGACAGCGACTTCTACTTCTACAACCATCCGGTGGCCGCCGACGGAAGCGTGCAGCTTCTGGGCAAGACACCGACGGCAGACGGCAGCGAGGACCGGATCAGTTTCGACCTCACCGCGGTGCCGTCCGAGATCGGCCGGATCGTCGTCGCCGCGAGCAGGTATGACGGAGCTCGCTTCGATGAGCTGGAGGATGTGAGGATCACACTGGCCGACGCGGCCGGCGAGAGCCTCCTGCGGTTCGCCGTCGACGACGCCGACTCGGTGACGGCGGTCATCTTCGGCGAGTTGTACCGGCGGGGCGAGGGATGGAAGTTCCGTGCCGTCGGGCAGGGTTACGAGAGCGGGCTTGCGGGGCTGGCGACCGACTTCGGTGTCGACATCGAGGACGACGCGGCCACTGAGGCGGAGACGGAAGCAGCGCTCGACACCCCCGAAGCCGACGAGCACGCGGATGCGGCGACCCTGGCACCGGCCGAGGAGCCGGCCCCGCCGGCGGTGCTGGAGGCCATCCCCGCGCCTCGCCGGCCCGAGGGCGAGGCCGTCGAGCCGAAGAAGCCGACCGCGCGCCCCCGCACCGCGAAGAAGAAAGTCACCCTTCCCAGGACGGTCAAGAAGACCCTGGCGGAGAACGACTCCTGGAAGCCGGCCAGGCTCTTTCCGGTTTCGGTGCTCAAGAGCGACCGGGACCGGGAGATGCGTGCCACTTCGGTGCTGCTGTCGGTGATGGCGCAGGTGCCAGAGTTCAGCAGGAGGCTCACCGCCGGGTTCGGGGCTCCGGCGGGCCACATGGAGACGTTCACCGAGGTCTCCCTGCCCCATGGCGACAGTCCGCGGCGCCCGGACGGGGTGATCCGGGTGGAGCGGGCCGGCAAGTTGTGGACCGCGCTGGTCGAGACGAAGACCAACGGCAACGCACTCAAGGCCGACCAGGTGCAGGCGTACATGGACATAGCCGCGCGCCGCGGTTATGAGGCCGTGATCACGCTGACGAACGACGTCGCGCTGGAGGGCAGCCCGCTCGTCGACGTCAAGATCGACAAACGGCGCAAGCACAAGGTGGCTCTTTGGCACCTGTCCTGGGCGGAAGTCGCCCACCAAGCGCAGATGCTGATCAGACACGAGGGAGTGGGCAACGTCGCGCACGCCTGGCTTCTACAGGAACTGCTGTACTACCTGCAGCACGAGAACTCCGGCTGCCACGGCTTCCAGAACATGGGTCCGGCCTGGGTCCCCGTGCGCAACGGGATCGACGACGAAACCCTCTGCCAGGGTGACGCCCGGGCACTGGAAGTGGCCGAGAACTGGGAGCGACTCATCCGCCAGGTCTGCCTCAGGCTGGGTGGCGAACTCGGACAGAAGGTGCTGCCCGTCCAGCGCGCCAAGCGCGGAACGGACCCCACCGAGCGCCGCAACCGCCTCGCCGACCAGCTCTGTCTCGACGGACGTCTCCAGGCGGAGCTGCGCATCGACGGCATCCCCGGCGTCCTGGCCGTCAGCGCCGATCTGCGCACCGGTAAACTGCGCACCTCCGTCGAAATCCCGGCCCCCGAGCAGGGTTACCCCCTGAGCTGGGCCAAGCGACTCGTCCGACGCCTGGCCGAGGCGCCGGCGGACCTCCACGTCGAGACTCTCGTCGACAGCGAGACCGGAGGCCCGCGCGGAACCCTGGAGCGGCTGCGCCCCGAACCGGCGGACCTGCTCCCCAAGGACAACGGCACCAAGATCACCGGGTTCCGCCTGTCCCTGCTCAAGAGCATGGGAAGCGGCCGCGGCAACGCCGAGACCGGCTTCATCCGCAGCGTCGACGACGCCGTGCACCGCTTCTACACCACCGTCGTCGTCCATCTGGATACCCCGAGGACACGCCGGGCGCCGGCCAAGGAGCGCACCACGACCGGATGACGCCCGGGCACAGGCGGCAGCAGCACCGTCCTTGTCCCACGAGAGATCGTCCTCTTGCACAGGCCCGCACCCGGCCTGAGTTCTGCAAGGGGGCGCTCGCGCAACCTGGTGTCATGCTGCCCGTTGCTCCCCGGTCTTTCAGTCCGAACCGCACTGCCCGCTTCCGAGCAGGCACAACGTGCCTGCTCGGAAGCGGGCATCACCCTGGAGGAGTGATTTCGACGAATGACATCGAGCGTGCTGCGACCATCAGCCTGACCAAGGTGCAGGAGAGGGCACCTGATCTGGTCAGCCTGTACAAGACGGCGGGTGCCAGCGTGCGCAGGCATGGGCTGGAGGACGTGCGGGTTGCGGTGTATCTCGTGCTGGACCGCTCCGGGTCGATGCGGCCCTACTACCGGGACGGCACCATGCAACACCTGGCCGAGCAGGTTCTGTCACTGTCGGCTCATCTTGATGACGACGGCACCGTTCCGGTGGTGTTCTTCTCCACCGACGTCGACGGATCCACCGACCTGACGCTCGGCGGACACCGCGGCCGGATCAACAAACTGCACGAGAACCTCGGTCACATGGGACGCACCAACTATCACTGGGCCATGGACGAGGTCATCGACCACTACATGGAATCCGGCAGCCACTGCCCCGCCCTGGTCATCTTCCAGACCGACGGCGGCCCCACCAGCAGGTCAGCTGCCGAACGCTACCTGTGCAAGGCCGCCCGTCTTCCCTTCTTCTGGCAGTTCATCGGTTTCGGCGACCCCGATGACAATGAGTTCACATTCCTGCGCAAGCTGGACACCCTCGCCGTCCCGGCCCACCGCATCGTCGACAACGCAGGCTTCTTCCACGCTGGCCGCGCCCCGCAAGCCATCCCCGACCACCGCCTCTTCGACCAATTGCTGCAGGAATTCCCCGACTGGCTGACCACCGCCCGCACCGCCGGCATTCTGAAATGAGACGCCCAGGGCTGTCCCCTGCACCGGCGCACCGACGGCCACCGCGCCCCACCGGCACGCCCAGCAGAGGACAGCAGCCGCAAGAGGGCCGGCACCCGAAGACGACCAATACGGCTAGTACTGCAAAGGTGCTCGCCGTTGCAGTACTAGGTCCAAAGTCGGTCTGGTGACACCTGCCCACAGGGGCGAGAATTCCGTCCATGGTCAACTCCCACCAGTTGCTCGCTTTCTGCGCCATGTCGTTGCTTCTGTCAGCCGTGCCAGGGCCGAGCGTGCTCTTCGTCATCGGACGAGCTCTCGCCCACGGGCGCAGAACGGCGTTGTCTTCTGTCCTCGGCAACGCGCTCGGCGGCTACGTGCTTGTCATCGCGGTGGCCATGGGCGTCGGGAGCGTGGTCGAGCGTTCGGTCTTGCTCTTCAACCTGATCAAGCTGGCCGGAGCCGCCTACCTCGTCTTTCTCGGTGCGAAGGCGCTGCGGGCGAGCTGGAGGGACCGGGCGATCACGAGGATCGCCTCGGGTGCCGCGCCCGGCGGCGGCTCGGTCCGGGCGGGGTTCGTCGTCGGGGTGACCAACCCGAAAAGCATCGTCTTCCTCACCGCCGTCCTGCCTCAGTTCGTCGACCCGGAAGCCGGCCACGCCAGCATCCAGATGCTCCTCCTGGGCCTGGCCGGAGCCCTGCTTCAACTGGTCTCCGACGGCATCTGGGGGCTGACCGCCTCCACTGCTCGTGCCTGGCTGGGTCGTTCTCCCCGCCGCATGTCACTGATCGGTGGCACGGGAGGGCTGGCCATGATCGGCCTTGGGGCATCTGTCGCCGTCACCGGCCGGGCAGATTAGTGCTCATGGGCTGTGGCCTCGTTGTTTGCAGTGGCAGGTGCGGACCTGGTGTTGGTGTCGTCGGCGCCAGGTCGACCAGTGCAGGATCTGTTCGACGGGGGCGCAGTGGCGCTGGGTGAGCCGGTGAATGAGGCGGCGTATATCAGCGAGGCTCAGGGCTATGAGCTGAGAGGATCCGTTTCCGCTTTCCCGGTGTCGAGTGCGCGGGCCCTCGGGCCGGTCAGGACGGCGTGGACGGCCATGGCGAGGGTGACGTGGCGGGTGGCGGCCATGACGTGAAAGACGTCGGCCTGTTCGAGTTCGGTCCGTCAGCCTTTGCTGTATAGCCGTAGCCCGCGTCCGCCGTCACCCTCCGGAACGGAATCTCGTCGGTGACCGCCCGGCGGACCATCTCCCGCGCCATGGTGACCTTGGTGGCGAAGCCGATCGCGTCCTCGACGCCCGCGCGACGGCATCGTTCCCGGTCGTCCGTCCAGGAGGCGGGCAGATGCAGGAGCCGGTCGATCAACGTCCGCCCGCGGCTGGTGGCGTAGGCGAGGAAGACGCCGACCTGGCAGTTCTCCGTGCGTCCGGCGGTGCCGGAGTACTGACGCCGGACGCCGGCCGACCGGTCGCCCTTCTCCATGAAACCGGTGTCGTCCACGATCAGAACCGCGTCCTGGTCCCCGAGATGCCCGACCGCGTGGTTCCGGACATCGTCGAGGATCAGGTCGGCGTCCCACTCGATCCGATTCAGCAGCCGGTGCAGCCGGTCCGGGCCTGCATGGCCGGCCACCTCCCGCCAGCTTCCAGCCGTTCTTCCGCTCCAGCGGGGCTGTCAGCCCGCGCATGTAGGCCAGAGCCGACTCCCGCGGCTCCGACCGGCCGAAACGAGGAGCAAAACGGCCATGCAGAGCATCCAGTTCACCGGCCCATATCCGAGCCTCGGCAACGTCCCCACCCATGCCCAGGACAACGACAGACCCAGCCTCCCCTCACGGCAAGCACCGTTGCAGTACTGGTTGCCGGGTCCGTCGCGCCGAGCGTCCGCGACGGCGCGGTCGCGGCGTGGCCGGGAACCTGGCAGGGCGCCGGCCTGCACAGCATGTCCGTGCTCGCCGGCTCGAGGAGTCGGCGGATGCGTGCTCGGGCGATGTGCTTCGTCCGGGGCGTCCCCTGCCCCGAGTGCCACGGCAGCCGCATCCGGCTGGAGGCGCTCACGGCACCTTCGCAGGTCGCTCGGTCGCCGAGGGCCGACGTCATGCCGCTCGCCGAGGTCGTGAAGCTGCTGCGGCCCGTGGCGGACCTGCCCGAGGCGACTGCCACCACGCCCACCGCCCGGTCCGGAGGGCCGACCAGGGCCGCGGTACGCATCTGCGCCGACCTGGTCGCACGGATCGACGTGCTGCTCGGCCTCGGCCCGGACCACCTCGGCCTCGCACGACGTTCGACGGCCCTGTCGCCGGGTGAGGCCCAGCGCCCGCGGATCGCCACCAGCTGCGCGCTCAGGGCTGTTCGGCATGGTCCATGTGCTCGACGAGCCCTCCGCCGGCCCGCACCCGGCGGACACGGGGCCACTGCCGGACGTGCTCGACCAGCTCAGGGCGTCGGGCAACTCGCTCTCCGCCGTCGAGCACGCTCTCGACGCCGTGCGCCGGGCCGACGGGGCGGTCGACATCGGCCCCGGTTCCCGCAGGGACGGCTGCGCCTGACCGGCGTCTCCCGCCACCACCTGCGCGAGGTGTCCGTCGACGTGCCGCTCCGGGTGCTGACTGCGGTGACCGGGGTCTCCGGTTCCGGCAAGTCGATCCTGGTCACGCAGGTGCTCGCCGAAGTCGTGGGCCGTCATCCCTGGCCGGGTCGGTCGCGACGAGGCACTGCGGGCGCTCACGGCCGCCGATGTCCGCGACGCCCCTCACCGCCGCCACGCCGCATGACCGGTACCCCGGCCTTACGGGCGGGGACTCCCCGCCGTCGCGTCACGGAAAGCGACCCCGCCGTACGAGATCGGGAGCGGAGGGACCGATCACCTTGCCCCGCACGGGGGAAGCACACTGGAGGAGAGCTGATGCCGCCGGCCTTCGCGCCTGCCCGCCCGGGCAGCTCCTCGCAGGCCGGAGAGCGATGCGAGCCCTGACAGCGGGACACGGAGATGTGATGGCGAACCGCGTATACACCATCGGGCATTCGACCCGCACCTTCGATGACGTGCTGTCAATGCTGCGGAAAAATGAGATCACCCACCTGGTGGATGTCCGTTCCTACCCGGCATCGCGCAAGTTTCCGCAGTGGAACCAGGACGCGATCATCGACGGTCTCCCCCCAGCTGTCCGATACCGGTGGATCCGGGAGCTGGGCGGCAGGCGGCACACCCCCAAGGGCGTCGAGAGCGTCAACACTGCGTGGCGGGTGAAGGCATTCCGGGACTACGCCGATCACATGATGAGCAGCGAGTTCACGAAAGGGCTGGATGAACTGCTCGACCTCGCCGCGCACGGTCGGCCGGTGATCATGTGCAGTGAGGCCGTACCGTGGCGCTGCCACCGCAGACTCATCACTGACGCGCTGCTCGTCGCAGGTGTGGAGGTCACGCACATCATGTCCGCCACCGTGACGAAACCGGCGTCCTTGAACGAGTGCGCGTGCGTTCATAACGGTCGCATCACCTACCCTGCGCCCTGCGGTGAGTGAGATGAGCATGGACATCGTCGCAGAGGTCCGCGAGGCAGTCGCGGCCATCCCGGCGGGCAGCGTCGCTTCCCACGGAGACGTCGCGAAATGGATCGGAACGGGTCCTCGGCAGGTGGGGCGCGTGATGGGCCTCCTCGACGAGGGCGTGCCCTGGTGGCGCGTAGTCCACGCAGACGGCACGCCCGCGACGTGCCACCAGGGTCAGGCCCCCCGGCTGCTGGCCGAAGAAGGGACACCGATGCGCGGCGCACGAGTGGACATGCGACGCGCACGGCACCGCAGGCAGACGCCTGTCCCGCCGTCGCCGTGATCGCGAGGCGGCCTTGCCCCGGAGCCGGGGGCGCCGTGGCCCGGCCGGGGGCCGTTCCGTCAGGTTGACGCCCCGGTACGGAACACCGACGGCACCATGGCCTCCGGCGGCCGTCCCGCGGCGGACCGGCGCAGCTCGTCGGACGGGACCGTCCGGCCGTCCGCCGGGACGACATGGGACACCGGGCGCTGCTGCCCGGAACTGCCCTCCCCGGCGACCACGACGGCCTGCGCGAGACCGGTGTGCTCGGACAGCGCCCCCTCCACCTCGGCCGGCTCGACCCGTGCACCGCGCACGCCCGCCCGGACGTCGGCCGGGGGCCGGTATCGCCCCGCAGGTCACCGCGTGCGCGGCCGCCGCGGATTCGGTCGCCGCGCATGCTCGGCCCACTGCAGGTCTACTCGTGCTCCGGCTCCGTGGTGCCGCCCGGGGGCGCCTCGGGTTTCGTGCGAAGGATCTCGCGGGCCTGTTCCGCGGCGCGGGCGGTGCTCTCGGAGACGAAGTCGAGGAAGCGGGCGATGTTCTCCAGGCGGGTGGCGGCCGGGGTGCCCGGGACGAGGACGTGGACGCCCTGCCGTGCGGTCTCGACGATCTGGGCGATGGAGCGGGCGCTGGCCATCATCGACTGGTACCAGACGTCGTCGTCCACGACATAGCGCTCACGGCGGCCGTCACCCTGCTCCCGGCGGACAAGATCCTGGCTCTCGAGGAAGGCGATCGCCTTGGAGACGGACGCCGGGCTGACCTGGAGGCGCTGGACGAGTTCGGCAGCGGTGAGGCTGCCCGCGTCGGAGAGGGTGAGGCAGGCCATCACCCGAGCCGTCATCGTGGGCATGCCCGAAGCCATCATGACGGTGGTGAACGTCTCCTCGTACTCGCGCACCGCCTCGGCGTCGCGCCCGTAGGCCTGCTCGGGTGCTCCGCTCCCCCGGGACGCGGCCTGCCGACGGCGGTGGGCGCGACGTTCGGTGGCGCGCTGGGCCAGGTCGGCGCGATAGGCGGTGGGGCCGCCGTTGCGCATCACCTCACGCGTGATCGTCGAGGTCGGACGCCCCAGGCGCCTGGCGATCTCCGCGTAGGCGAGGCCTTCGGCCAGTCCCAACGCGATCTGCTGACGTTCCTGCTGTGTGAGCCTGCCTCCCGGCATCGCGGTCTCCTTCGTGCTCTGTGACGGTCCCCGGCGCCTCGAGCGTAGTGTCCGACCTCATACCATTGCAACGATCACGATACTCGCATTACTTTACCTTCCATATCACTGCAATGATTTCACCCACTTCACCTGGAGATACTTAATTTTAGAGCAACAAAGATGTTGCTCAATCCACGAACGCAACGTAGCTTTTCCAATGTCAGAAAAAACGAGTCACGGGAGAGCACGATGCAGAAGTTCGACACCCCCGCCCCTATCTCCGCCGTCCTGGACGTCCAGGACGGCGGGTTCAGGTCCTCGCCGCCGACCGGGCCGACACCCTGGTCGAGATCCGGCCCGCCGACCCCTCCAGGAGCCGGGACGTGAAGCTCGCCGAGCAGGCCACGGTCGAATACGCCGACGGCATCCTGCGGATCACGGCCACGGCGGCGACGAAGAGCCGGGTCCTGGGCCCGTCCGGCTCCGTCGAGGTGACCGTGCGCCTGCCCGCCGGCTCCCGCATCGAGGTCAGGGCGGCCGGCGCCGATTTCCGGGGCGTCGGACGGCTCGGCGAGGTCGCCGTCGACGGCTCCCGCGGCCGGGTCAAGCTCGACGAGACCGCCGGCGCCCGCCTCACCGTCCTGGCCGGGAACGGCACCGTCGGCCGGCTCACCGGCCCCGCGCAGATCAGCACCCACCAGGGCGACATCCGCATCGACGAGGCCGTCCGCGGCACGGTCACGCTGCGCACCCAGCAGGGCCGGATCTCGGTGGGAGCCGCCCGTGGCACCTCCGCCACCCTCGACGCCGGCACCTCCTACGGCCGCATCCGCAACACCCTCCAGAACACCGAGGGCGCCACGGCCGGCCTGACCATCCACGCCACCACCGCCCACGGCGACATCACCGCCCACAGCCTGTGACCCGCACCCGGACCACGCAGCCACCCCCCTTGACCGGCTCGTCCGTCGCGGCGAACGGGCTGCGCACGGCGTACGGGGAGAAGGGTCGTCCTCGACGGCGTCGGCCCGGCCGTGCCGGAGGACAGGAACTGAATTCGCGTTCGAGCCGGACCGCTTTCCGGCGCCGCGCGACGAAGATGCGGGGCGCCGGGACACGGACAATCATCTGAGAGAGGCGGTTGCGAGTCGTCCGCCGACCGCCGCCCATGCCGCCTTCGTGCGCCTCTCTGACCGCGATCCGGGACGGAGTCTCCATGCCCAGGAACGGCGGGGCACGGCCTGCCCGCACGAGCTGCCGGCCTCTCTCACGATCGCTCTCGCGAAGTCACGCGGCGGGAGGACGACCGGCGTTTCCCGCCCCGGAACCGCCCCGCCCGGTCGACGAGTCGTCCGGCCGAGCGGCGGAGCCGGCCGGGTGGCCTCTCGGCAGGGGGCACGCGGGAGTCCAGGGCGGCCCGGCGGCCGCCGACCGGGACCCGGACGGCGCGACGACGACCGCCCTCGACGCCGTGACGGTCTCCACCGGTCTCGAACGGAGCCCTGACGGGGACCGCGCGCACTACGCCGGCACAGCGACGGGCCGCGTCGACGCCTTCGACTACGACTACGACTACGAGCACGGGCTGGGCGGACGGCGCCCGTTCACCACCGTGCCGGAGGGCGGCGGCAGCCGGGACGCGCCGACGGTCGACGCGGAGGGCGGCGCCCGGGGCGTCCTGTACGGCGGCGGCGTGCACCGGTACGCGCCGGACGGCACACTCGACGGAGTCGTGGAGCTCCCGGTCACCAAGGTCACCGCGTGCGCCTTCGGCGGGCCCCGGCTCGACCGGCTGTTCATCACCACCTCGCGCGAGCACCTCGGCCCCGGCGCCGAGCCGGCGGCGGGCGCGCTGTTCGCCTGCACGCCCGGGTCGCCGGGGATGCCGGTGAGGGAGTTCGCCGGATGAGCGCCGCCGACGCCCCGGCGGGCCCGCACGGCGAGCGGCCCCAGACGCTGCTCGTTCTCGGCGCCCGCGGCGACCTCACGAAGAGGCTGCTCCTGCCCGGCCTGGGCAGCCTCGTCGCGGCATCCGGGCTGACCGGTCTCCATCTGGTCGGCAGTGACCGGGGCGAGGGCAGCGACGAGGAATGGCGGGCGCTCGTCGCGCGGGCGTTCTCCGAGGGCGACGCGAGCGGTGCGGCCGTCGACGCCGTCGTCCGCGACACGCGCTACGTGGCCGCGGACGCCGCCGGCGCGGACGACCTGCGCGGTCTGCTGGCGTCCTGCGGCGGCCGCCTCACGCTGTACTTCGCGCTACCACCGGCGGTCACCGTCGAAGCGTGCCGGACGCTGGCCCGGATCGGAGTGCCCGAAGGGACGCGCCTGGTGCTCGAGAAGCCCTTCGGCACCGACGCGGCCAGTGCCACGGCACTGAACGAACTGCTGCACAGCTTCGTGCCCGAGGACCATGTGCATCGCGTCGACCACTTCCTCGGTATGCCGACGGTGCTGAACATCCTGGGCGTCCGGTTCGCCAACCGGGTCATCGAACCTCTGCTGACCTCGGAACACGTCGAAGCGGTCGACATCGTGTTCGACGAGACGCTCGGTCTGGAGGGCCGGGCCGGCTTCTACGACACGACGGGCGCCCTGCGGGACATGGTCCAGAGTCATCTGCTTCAGGTGCTGGCGCTGGTGGCGATGCCCGCGCCGAGCGCTTTGGAGCCGGTCGATGTGCGGGACGCCAAGGCGCACGTCCTGCGCGCCACCCACGTCTGGGACGACCGTCCCGAGCGGTTCAGCCGACGTGCCCGCTACACCGCCGACACGGTCGGCGGGCGCTCGCTCCCCTCGTACACCGACGAGCCGGGTACCGATCCGGCCCGGGAGACCGAGACCCTCGCCGAGGTCATGTTCGCGGTCGACACCTGGCAGTGGGCCGGCGTGCCCTTCCGGGTCCGCTCGGGCAAGGCGATCGGCGCGCCCCGACAGGAGGTCACCTTCTGGTTCAAGGCTCCCCGGCACGTGCCGGGCGGGCTCACCGGCGCGGTGCCCAACAACCGGCTGCGCCTCGGCATCGGCCCCCACCGCCTGCAACTGGACCTCAATGTCAACGGGGCGGGTGATCCCTCCACCATCTCCCCCGTCACCCTCGACACCTCTTTCGCCCCGGGCGAGTTGCTCGAGTACGGGGAGGTGCTCCGGGGCGTGCTGGAGGACGAGAAGCCCCTGTCGGTGCGCGACGACATGTCGGTCGAGTCGTGGCGCATCGTCGAACCGGTGCTGGACGCCTGGCACGATGGACGCGTCCCCCTCGACGCGTACCCGGCCGGCAGCGCGGGCCCCGGGAGCTGGGAGGACCTGGCGCCCCGAACGAACCCCTGGACACCCGGCCGGCGGACCGGAGCCCCTTCGCCCAGCTGACGCCGAAAGGGCTCGGGACCGTCCGCCGCTGGGCGACGGCCCTCACCATCGGCAGCTTCCTGTTCGGCTTCGGCACCGGGATCATCCCGGCGCGCCGTTGTTCATCCGCGACGGCTTCGGGCGAACTCCTTCGAGTGGATGCACGGGATCGACGGCCTGGAGATGTCCTGCTACTCCTGGTCGATCCCCCGGCAGGACCTGGCCGCCGGACGCTTCGACCGGGTCTACGCCACCATGGCCTGGAACCCGTGACATCCGCAGGACGCCGGCCCGGGACATCGCCGCCGCCAAGGCGGGAACCGTTGGACGGGCGGCGTGGAGAAGCCCCCGGCGGCGCTCCGTGCGGGGGCGGCCGCCGGGGGAACGGCATCGATGACCGCCCCGGCTCCGGCACGAGGAGCGGGACGGCGACGGCCGTGATCAGCCTCCGTGGACGGTGAGGCGGTAGCCCTCGGGTCCGGTGAAGGTGAACGTCGGCCCGAAGGGGCTGTCCTGTACCGGGCCGGCCACGTCGACGCCTGCCGCGACGAGCTGCGCGTGCAGGTGGGCGGCGTCGTCGGTGCGCAGCCACAGTGCCACCCCCAGGCCGGGGGTGGAGTCGCCGGTCAGGTCGGTGTCCGGCAGCGGCTCGCGGACGGCGAAGGGGATCGGGGTGGTGGCGAAGATCACCGCGTTCGGCGGCGAGACGGGGGCGCGGCGCAGGCCGAGGTGCTTCTCGAAGAAGGCCGCCGCAGCGGGCAGGTCCGTGACTTGCAGAGCGATGAAGTCGGGGCCCTCGACGGCGGCGGTCATGTTTCCTCCAGGAATCTGATGTCAGGACTTTGACATCAAGGACTGTAGATACCTTCCGTCAGTCATGTCAAAATGCTGACATGGAAGATCGGACGCCCGTTCCCCCGCCGCACCCGGCCCGGGACGTCACCGAGCACGTCGGATACCGCCTCAAGCGCACCTCGGCCGCGCTGCGCTCCGCCATGGACAAGGCACTGCGCGAACACGGCCTGACCGTCCCGCAGTACTCCTGCCTGGAACTCCTCGACGAACAGCCCGGTCTGTCCAACGCCGCCCTGGCCCGTGGCACGTTCGTCACCCGGCAGTCCGCCAACGTCGTCCTGCGCGGTCTGAGGGACGGCGGTCTGATCACCCGCCCGGCTTCCGCGGAGCACGGCCGCGCCCTGCCCGTGCACCTCACCCCGGCCGGCCAGGAACGCCTGCGCGCCGCCCGTGGCGCCGTCTACGCCATTGAGCAGCGCATGATCAGCAACGTGGCCCCGGACCGCCTGGCGGCCCTGCTCGCCGACCTCGACGCGATGGCCGAGGCGCTCGGCGACTGACCGGCCGCAGCAGAGCGCCTGCGGCCGGACCGAGGCGCCGGCCCCGGACCGCACGGCTGTGGACGCGGCCCGGTGCGCCTGGCCACCCCGGCACTCCCCGACCGCGTCGTCAGTCCGGCGCACTAGGGTTTCCGATCACAGTCGTCGCGTGGACGGCTGCTCCGTCGACCGGGCATCAGGAGCTGAGGACGCCATGGGGTTTGAGGCAACGTATGCGGACTTCTCCGTCGGCCCGGCCCGAGTGGGCAACGCCGACGTCAGGCTGCACAGGGCCCGATTCGCCGGGTCGCACCTGGCGCTGAGTGCGGGCGGGAGCGTGACGCTGGAGTTCGAAGTGGCCGACCCGGAGGACGTTCCGCAGGTGACCCTCACCGTCACCGCGCTCGTCTCCAAGGCCGGGAGATCGCTGGGGTACGCTCCGATGGACGTGCTCCTGCAGGGTGAGCCGGTGGTCGAGGATCTGACCGTGCCCGGGGGCGGGGACCTTCCGCAGGACAACGTCCTCGCCGTTCCCGGGCATCTGCTGAAGCCGGGCGTCAACACCCTGGAGATACGCTCCTCGGCCGAGGCGAGCACCATGCTCTGGCTCTACCGGGTCACCCTGGACCCCGTCTGGGAGCGCGGCCGTTCGGAGCGTGCCCGGACCGCGGCGGCCGCCCGTGACTCGGTGTTCGCCTACCGTACGGAACTCCGGCCCGCCCACTCCTCCTCCGCCCACTGGCAGCCGGCGCCGCGGCTGCTGTTCCACATCGACCGGGGCGAGCACTCGCTGCCCGCACAGCTCGGATGGCGCGGCGCCGACGGCGCCGAGACCGCCATCAGCTTCCAGTCGAACATGTCCGACTTCCACGGCTGCCGCCGTGACGCGAACGGTACGGTCCACGAGTACCGGGGCCGCGTCACCGGCCGCTGGGCATACCCGGAGGGCGTCGGGCAGGTACCGGCGGAATCCCTGTACCGCTTCCACACCGAGGAGGGGTGGGGCGGCGGCTGGCACCGCGCCCACGAGTTGCGGCTGCTGGTGGACGACGGCGGGTCCGCGCTGGAGCGGGTGACCTGGCGGGACCAACGGGGCAACTCCGGTGTGGCCGTCCTGCACACGCTCGAGACCGAGGCCGAGGTGACCGAGGTCGGGGCGAGCGGCGAGCACTACGCGGCGGGCGAGGTCGCCCGCAACCTCCTCGACGGCTCCCGCAGCAAGTGGCTGGTGGGCGACGACACCGCGCTGCTCGACTTCACACTGGCCCGCCCCGCCGCCGTCACCTCGTACGTCCTCGTGTCGGCGAACGACCACCCCGACCGCGACCCCCAGGACTGGACCCTCCACGGATCCCATGACGGCCGCACCTGGACACCGCTGGACTCACGCACGGGTGAGATGTTCGACCGGCGTCACCTGACACGGGAGTTCTCCCTGCGCGGCACGCCCAAGGCCCACCGTCACCACCGTCTGGAGATCACCCGCAACGCCGGCGCGTGCGAGATCCAGCTCGCCCAGGTCCGCTTCCTCGAGGGCCCCGCCGGACAGGGCTTCACCGGCTACTACCAGCGCCACGACGAAGGCCCCATCGGCTATCGCGGCACCCCCGTCGCCGTCGCGTCCCCCACCCGTCCTCCCGCCGCCGCTTCCCGCGTCGCCTCGGAGCTGGAGACCGCCGTGGCGAGCCTCACCGAGACGGCGCACGCCTTGTCCGGCCTGGCGGCGCGCCTCCGCGAGCGCTGACACCGGGCCCTGCCGGGGACGGGCCGGCCGGGACGGGGGACCGGCTCTACCGGGGGCGCGCGGACACCGTGCCGCGGGCCAGCGCGATGGCGCCCGACAGCCGCTCCCCCGCCTCGTACACCATGTACGGCACGCCGCCGTCGGTGCCGAACGACGGTGACGCCGCGCGCCCGTTCTCCGGTGCCGCGCTGCCCGAGGCGTAGAAGACGCCGAGGTGGTCGCGGCGGGAGAAGTCGCTGCCCACCTCGGTGATCAGGATGTCGCCGCCGCTGCCCTTGTCGGTGTTGTACACGACGTACGCGCTGCCGCCGCGGGTGAGCAGGTGCGGCCCGCCGACGTTGACCGCGCCGACCTCGGCGTGGTCGATCAGGGGCCGGTCGGAGAATTCCCAGGTGCGGCCGTCGGGCGACCAGCCCCAGCCGATGTCCCGGTGGTCGGCGGTGGTGTTCCACATGAACAGCATCACGTAACGGGCGCCCCGCGCGGGCAGGTCGTGCCGGAAGACCCGGGCGTAGGAGGTCTCGGTGGTGCCCGCCGGCATCATCGACGTGCTGAGGACCGTCCTGTCGTAGGCGAAGTGCACGCCGTCCTTGGAGCGGGCGAGCCGGGTGGTGGTGTTCTCGCCGTGGAAGTACAGCCACAGCTCACGGACATCGGCGTTCCACAGCACGTGCGGTGAGGAGACGTGGCTGACCCTGTAGTGCGGGGACCAGTCGTTGCTCACGATCGGGTTGCCCGGGTACTCCGTGAACGGACCCTCCAGGGAGTCGCCGTACGCGAGGCAGATGCCGCCCGGCGCGTCGTGCGGGGCGTAGTACAGGTAGTACCGGCCGAGCGAGGCGCTCAGCTTGTCGTAGACCCCGCGGACGCACGGGAAGATGATCTCTCCGGTGGGGTTGTAGGCGAGCTGTGCGGGGGTGAGGAGGGTGCGGACGTGGCGGTAGTCGGGGAAGCCGCCGGGGGCGGCGCCGGCCGGGCCCGCGCCCTGCGCCCCGAAGGCGAGCACGGCGCCGCCGGCGGTGGCGGTGCGCAGGAAGGTACGGCGGTCGAACGTCATGTCGTCACGGCTCCTTCGGTTCGGTCGGACGGGAGGGCGGATCGCGTGCGGCTCACAGCTGGGTGGCGGCGGTGACGATCAGACCGCCGAGGGCGACGCACCACACGTACGGCAGGGTGCGCAGCATCACCTGCTGGGGGCTGACGCCCGAGTACTGCGCCGCCCACACGGTCTGCGTGCTCGTCGGGTCGCTGACGCCGAACACCTGGTTGTAGGACGCGGTCAGTCCGAGCACGGCGACGGCCGGGTAGATGCCGGCGGCGATGAGGACGCCGGCGATTCCCGCGCCGAGGCCGTACACGTTGAGCGGCCCGCGGTACAGGCACAGCGGCACCAGCAGGGTGAACACGAGCACGAAGACGACGGGGTCGTCCGGTGCGACGGCCTCGACGAGCGGGTTCAGCGCCTCGACGGCGCCGGGGAGTCTCACCGCGGCGAGCAGGACGCCGATCGCGACGAAGAGGGCGATGGGCGGGGCGGCGACCTCGAAGCCGGCGTAGAGGGTGCGCAGGAGCCGCTTGTTGAGGTGTCCGGGCCGGGTCGTGGTCAGCGCGGCCCACAGGACGCCGCCGAGCATCGACGGGATGACGGGCAGTTCGAGGCCGAGTGCGAGGACCAGCGGCACCACGGGGGCGAGCAGCGCGTACCAGGGGGCGTCGCCCATCCGGCGGGCGCGGGCGCGCCGCCGGCTCCGGGGGCTGTCGTCGCCGGAGCGCTCCGTGGCCGGCGTCAGCGACCAGGCGTGTTCGACGCCCCTGCGGCGGGACTCCACCAGGACGAAGAGGACGGCGAAGAAGGCCGCGAACGGGAACAGCTTCAGCATGAAGCCCTTCACCGTGTCGAGGGGCAGTTCCAGCGCCGTGGAGAAGAACTGCCAGACGGGCAGCTCGAAGGGCAGACCGGCGGCGATGCCCATGAGGATCGTGCCGGCGGCGGTGGTCTTCGGGACGCCGACCGCGATCATCGCGGGGATGCCGATGATGCCCGCCATCATCGCCGCGGGCGCGGAGCCGGTGACGGTGCCGATGAGGGCGGAGACCGTGAGGACGCCGAGGGCGACGACGGTGGGACGGTCGCCTCCGAACTCGACGATCTTACGGACCAGGGTGCCGGCGATGCCGGTCTCTTCCATCAGCTTGCCGAGCCAGGAGCCGATCAGCACGGCCAGCATGGTCGCGGCGAGAGCCGGCGGCCCTTCCTGGAGCACCGTGTCGAGGAGGCTGTTCTCCCCGGTGAGCGGCGCTCCGGCGGCGATCGCCATGGCGACGCCGAGGAGCACCAGGGCGAAGGCGGTGGGGAGCACGCGGGCCAGCATGAGCGCGACCCCGGCGAGCATGAGCAGCAGAATGACGATTCCCATGGCGGGGCCTCAGTCCTCTCGGAGGGCCTGGACCGCGTGTGTCAGCGCGGCGGTGAGGAGGAGCGGGGTGCGGCCCAGGCCGCAGACGGCGCCCGCGTAGGCGTGCGCTACGAGTTCACCGGCGCCGGCGACGTGTCCCGGGACGCGCAGCGCGCCGATCCGCAGGGCGGTGTGCCCGAGCCGGTCGCGCAGTGCCCGGCGGGCGCGGGCGTCCTCGTGCAGCAGGCAGTGGGCCCGCTCGTGGGCGAGGGCGGCGGCCCTCAGGGAGCCGGCGGGGTACAGGTGCCGCCAGCCGAGGACGTCCACCAGGTGCTCGCCGAGGGCGAGGGTGTCGGTGAACAGCTCGACGGTGGGCACGGGCCGCGAGCGGTACCGGGCGAGGAGCAGCCGGTCCGTTCCGCCGGTGGTCTCGACGACGCGCGCTCCCGGTGTGCCGGGGGCGGGTCCGGCCGCTGCGGTGGCGGCCAGCCCGGCGCCGAAGTCCGTCGCCGTCCGGGCCCACCGGCGCAGCAGTCCCTCGTCCCGCGTCTCGTGCCCCGGCGTGCCGGCGAGCAGCCGCAGGCCGAACTCCGTGTCGTCCAGTGCCGCGAGGCGCGCGCAGGCCGCGCGCAGCTGCTCCTGGCGGGCCGGGGGCAGGGTGAGGAACGGGGAGTCCGGCGGGGCCGTCACCGGGCGACGGCCGGGCTGCCGCTCCCGCGGTGGTGCCGCCGAGGGGCTGTCCGGAGCGTGTCCGGCACGGGTGCGCGGGGTCGGCGGACGGTGTGTGCGGGTGCTCATGCGCGCACCTCCAGGACCGCGACGACCGGCTCGTCGGCCGCGCGGGACCGCAGTTCGCTGCGGGCGAGGGCCAGCAGCGGTCCCGCCTCCAGGACGCCGGAGAGGTCGGCGATGCGGGAGCCGAACAGCAGGCGCAGTGCCGGGGCGCGCACTCCCCCGTCACCGTAGGAGGTGGTGTCGCGCACCAGGCCCGCGAGGAGTTCCGGCGCCTCGCCGACGGTGGTGGAGGCGACCGTGGCGTCGGCCGCGTGCAGCCGTACCACGCCGTCGGCGTCCAGCACCCGCACCGGGCGCCGGGCCTTGCGGAAGCGCCGGTGCCGGACGGTGCCGTACACGGTGTGGGCGGGCGTCTCGGCGAGCACCCGGACGGCGGCCGGGTCGGCGCGCAGGCTCGCGGCGGCCAGTTCGAGCCGCTCGGTGTCGTCGGCGCGGTGCGCCCGGTCCTGGGTGCGCAGTTCGGTGGCACCGGTGGCGACGGCCCGTACGGTGTTGGTCTGGGGGTCGACGGTGACCTCGACCTCGACGGCCGCCGGGTCGGCGCCCTGGGCGACGACGGCGGTCTCGGCCTCGGCGCGCACGCCGAGGATCTGTTCCTGCGTCGCCCCGGGGATGATCCGTTCGACCTGTTCCCGGACGAGGGCGAGGGCGACCCCGATGGGGCTGATGACCTCGTTGTGCCGGGCGATGCGGCCGGGCAGCGCGGTGACCGCGGCCAGGTGGGGGGTCACCGAGGCCGCGCCGCCGCCCCCGCCGACCAGCACGGCGGTGTCCCGGTCGAGCCCGTAGTCGTCCATCATCGCCTCGGTGACCTCCCTGACCTGTCGCACGCCCGCGTCGAGGAAGTGGCCGGCCGCCTCGTCGACGCCGGTGCCGAGCGCGTCCGCGAGCGGTCGGAGTGCGGCACGGGCGGCCTCGGGGTCGCAGGCGGCGAAGTCGCCTGCGGGAACCCGGCCCAGGGCGTTGGCCGCGCAGGTCAGGGTGAGGGCGAAACGGCCGCCGGCCGCCTCGATGACCGCGTAGTCGTCCGGGTCGCCGTCGAGGGGGGAGACGGTGACCAGTGTGGCGCCCGCGAGTTCTTCCGGAGTGGCGAAGCAGGCGTAGGGCAGGCCGGCGATGTGGGCGCTGCGCGGGCCGACGGCGTGCAGGCGGCCGTCCGCGACGCGGGCCATGGAGCCGCCTCCGACGCCGACGGTGCGCACGTCGAGCGCGGACAGGTACGAGGGTCTGCCGAGGATCGTGGCGTGCCGTACGGCGACCTTGCCGCGGCGTACGACGCTGATGTCCGTGGAGGTGCCTCCGGTCTCGAGGAAGACGCCGTCGCTGAGCCGCTCCCGCATCAGCGCCCCGGCCACTCCGGCCGCGGGGCCCGAGAGCACGGTGAGCAGGGGGCGGCGGCGCATCTCGTCCAGCGACATCACGCCCCCGTCGCAGCGCATCACCATCAGCGGCGCCGTCACCCCGGCGGCGGTGATGCCGCGGTCCACGAGGTCGGCCGTGGCGAGCATCCTCGGCAGGATCGCCGCGTTGACCACGGCGGTCCGGGTCCGCTTGCGCAGCCCGTACAGCGAGGTGATCTCGTGCGCGGCGGTCACCGGCAGGCCTCGTGCGCGGGCGGCGTCCCGCACGGCCCGTTCGCCGTCCGGGACGTCGACGCCGAAGGGTTCGGTCGCGACGAGCACTTCGGCCCCCGCGGCGGTGACCGTGTCGACGGCGGAGCGGACGGCCGCGGGGTCGTCGGGGTCGGTGACGTGGGCGTAGTGCAGCGGAAGCCGTTTGCCCGGGGTGAGTTCGAGGGAGGCGAGCCCGGCGAGCCGTCGGGTGGGCCAGGCGCCCGGGCCGGAGCCGATCCCGACGAGCCCGACGGGGGCGACGTCGCCCTCCAGCAGGGCGTTGGTCGCCTGGGTCGTGCCGTGCGCGAGGAACGCGACGTCCCCCGGGCCGCTGCCGACGTCCTTCAGCAGCCGGTCGAGTGCCTCGACGATGCCGTGGGCGACACCGTCCTCGTGGTGGTGGGTGGTGGGGACCTTCACCTGGGCCACGAGTTCCAGGGGCACGGAGTCGACGGCCACGGCGTCGGTGAAGGTTCCTCCGACGTCGATGCCGACGCGGATGCGGTGCGGGGCCGGAGCCATGGGGGGAACACCTCCTTGTGTTCGTGCGCACGGCGGACGGTGCGGTACGGCGGGCGGTCGCGCCGCCGTACCGCACGGGCGGCCGGCGAGCGGGTGCGGGCGGTCAGTAGCCGCGGACGTCGGGCCAGTGGCGCTGCACGCCGGCCCGGTCGAGCACGCGGGTGAACTCCTCCAGCCGCTTGTCCTCCTCCTGCACCTGGTGCGGGCGGACGCCCTCCTCCAGGCAGTGCGCGGCGAGCGCGCCGGCGACCTCGCCGATGTTCCATTCGACCGGGTGGAGGCGGTAGCAGCCGTTGGTGATGTGGGTGGTGCCGATGTTCTTGCCGGCGGGCAGCAGGTTGCGCATCCGGCGGGGCAGCAGGGCACCGAGGGGGATCTCGAACGGCACGGAACCGATGTCGATGTAGTTGTCGCCTCCGGTGGAGGGGTGCAGGTCGATGCGGTAGCCGCCGACGCCCACGGAGTCACGGTGGCGGGTGCCCCCGTAGGGGCCGACGAGGTCGATGGCGACGTCGTGTTCGGTGACGGTGGTGACGGCCTTGATGCGGCGTGACTCACGGACGTAGGGCGCCTTGGCGAGCCCGTCGGCGGTGCCGGTGACGTCCGGGCGCAGCCGCAGGCCGGGGAAGCCGGTACCGCCGTCGGTCCTGGGCGCCTCGGTCTGGAGCCAGTACAGGACGGACAAGGAGAGCTGTCGGGCCTCCTCCACGGCGGCGCGTGACGTGTCCTCGCCGGCGCCGACGAGCGGCTTGAGCCAGTAGTCGTTCAGCGGCCAGTTGACGAGGGTGACGTCGGAGTCGAAGGCGCCGGGGCGGTGCAGCGCGCGGGCCAGGATGCGGCGGAAGCCCCACAGTTCTTTGTCACCGGCGTCGGCGCTCTGGTCGGCGTCGACGCCGAGGGGGTCCGTGTCGGGGTTGGGTTCGAAGGTGCGCGGCACCGGCTCGAGGGAGCGGGGGTCGGGGGCGAGGAAGCCCAGGAGCGGGCCCGGCCAGAAGCCGGGCCGGTAGGAGCGCCAGAAGGCGTAGTCGTCCGGGCGGTCGATGGTGTGGTCCTCGCCCTGGTGGTGGGAGAGGGCGAAGCAGACGGTGATGCCCTGCTGATTGAGGGGGTCGGCGGTGTCCGGGGCGTGCGGCTCGTCGTGCTCGGACCGGGCCTCGGCGCCCGAGGCGTGTTCCACACCGGCGAGTTCGAGCAGTTCACCGGTCTCCGTCGCGTCGAGGACGTAGGGAGCGGTGATGGTGTGCCGGGCGCCGTCGCGGACGTCCTCCACGGTCACGGCGCGCAGGGTGTCGCCGTCGGTGTCGGCGGCGACGGGCCGGGTGTGGGTCAGCACGGTGAGCCGCCCGGCCGCGATGTGCGGGGCGAGCATCGACTCCAGGACGGTCAGCGCCACGCGCGGTTCGTGGCAGAGCTTGCTGACGCGGCCGGCGCCGGGGTTGAGCAGGGGCAGGTCCCGGGCCTCGGCGCGCAGCGGGTACCACTGCCGGTAGTACGCGCGGATCCCCTCGCGCAGCGCCCGGTAGGAGGCCGTGACGCCGAACTGCTCGACCCAGGGGTGCTCGTCCGGGGGCACGGCCTGGGCGGTGAGCTGGCCGCCGATCCAGTCGGTCTCCTCGGTGAGGACGACGGTGCGCCCCGCGCGGCAGGCGGCCAGCGCGGCGGCCACGCCGCCCGTGCCGCCGCCCGTGACGAGGACGTCGGTGTCGGTGGGGGTGCCGGTGGGGATGGGCATACGGTGCTGGCTCCTCGGGGGACGAACGGCGTGCGGCGGCACGCCGTGGGACGGGCGTGGTCGGGGTGCGGTGGGACGGTCCGGGGGTGAGGTGAGCCGCGATGGTCCGTCGGTGGCGTGGCGGCGGTCCGTCGTGGCGGGTGGCCGGTCGGGGCCGGGGTGGTCCGCCGACGGCGTGGCGGGGCGGCCCTGGGTGACGTCGCCTCGTGGGTGATGCGGGCGTGCCGGGCGGAGGGCCCCGGCCGGTGACCGGGGCGGGCCGTCGCCCACCGGCCTCCGGTCCTATCGGGTGCCTCGGCCGGCCCCGCCGGGTGGCGGGCCGGTGGTGTGCCCGGGCCGGAAGGCACAGGCCACCAGGGGCTCCTCGTGTCCCTGTCCGGACAGCTGGGCGATGAGCAAGCGGACCGCGGCGGCGCCCAGGTCGGCACGGGGCACGTCGAAGCCGGTCGGTGACGGTGCGGTGGTGGCCAGGTCGGCGGGCGGGGACCCGAGCAGTGCCAGGGACAGGTCGCCGGGCACGTCCAGACCGGCCTCGGTGACGGCGGCCCGCAGCGCTCGCCAGGCCGCTCCGTTGTCGGTCTCCTCGGTGACGAAGGCGGTGACGCCCTCGTCCAGCCGCGCGCGCACCCACTCGGGCGTGATGTCGTCCTCGGGGCGCGAGGTGCGCACCACGACGGCCGGGTCGTCGGCGGCGCCCGGGGGGCCGTACCGGGCGAGCCCGGCGCGGAAGCCTCGCTCGCGGTCGGTGGAGGCCAGGGCGTCGTCGTCCTCGCGGACGAACAGGACGCGGCCGTGGCCGAGTTCGATGAGATGGCGGACGACCTCGGCGGACGCGGCGACGTAGTCGGCACCGACCCAGGCGAGTCCCCGAGGCTCGTCGCGGCGGCCGATGTGGACCGCCGGATAGCCGTCGGCGACGAGCTTGCCCAACTGGTCGTCGGGGACGTGCCGGCCGAGGAAGAGGCATCCGTCCGCGAGCCGCACCCGGTCCAGGGCTCCCGGCTCGCGCGCCTGGGCGCCGCCGGAACTGGAGCCGGTGAAGAGCACCAGGTCGTATCCCTGGGCGGCCGCCTCCTGCTCCACGCCGACCAGGAACGGATAGTAGGAGTGTTCCACCGCGGTCGGGAACGTCGCGGTGAAACTGAACACGCCCAGCAGGTTGTTGCGGGCCGCGGCGAGCCTGCGGGCGGCGGGGTCGGGCACGTAGCCGAGTTCCCGTGCGGCGGCCAGCACCCGTGCGCGGGTGTCCTCGTGCAGGGCGATGCCCTGCTTGTTGCCGCCGAGCACCAGCGACACCGTCGTCTGGGACACCCCGGCGAGCCGGGCCACCTCGGCCTGACGGGGTCGGCCACGACGCTGCCGGGACGGCACCTTTTCGGCCATGCTGAATCCTCCGGACGGCTCGTGACTAATGCGCATTAGCAGGGCGGTGAACAGGAGGTTCGACGCGCTAATGCGGATTAGTCAGCAACAGTGCCCCCGTCCGGCGGGAGGGTCAAGGGAGCCGGGACGACTAATAAGCGACTAATATTCCGCGCCCTCTCCGGGGCCCGTCCGAGCCCTGCCGCCGAGGCCCGGAGGGACGCGGCGTGGGCGGGCCCCGGGCATCACCCGCCCCGGAGAGGGGCGTACCGCACCGGATCACGGCAGGGGCGCGATGACCGGCGCCGGCCGTCCGGTCCGGCGGCGCGGACGTCCCCGCCCGACCACCCGCGGACGTCGGCCAGCCGAGGGGCCGACCGGGCGCGGCACGTCCTGTCGGCCGACCCGACGGCCCGGACTCCCCCGCACGCGCGGAGGTGTGGTGGACGGGATCGCGGGTATCCGGGGATCACGCCACGCCGCGGACGCCCCCCGCTGCCGCGTGGCGAGGCCGCGCCAGCAGCGCTCCCCCCGTCGCTGCACGGCGCGGCCCTTGTTCGTCCCCCGGCCCGCGGGCCTTCCGCCGTGCGCCATGCGTGGCGCCGGCCGGCCCTGTTCTCGGGCGGTACCCGGCCCGGCCCTGCCCGGCTTCGCCTGCGTCGGCCCGGGCATGACCACGGGAGGAGGCGGCCGAACGGCGGTGAACGCCGTGGCCCCCACGCGCGGGCAGGGGCCGCGGCTCCCCTTCCGGGCGTCGCCCCGCACCAGGTGGAAGTCCCTGGCCGGCGACGCCCCGACAGTGGCGTGCCGGGCGCGGTCGGCCGCTGGTTCCGGAGGACCCGTCTATGTCCCACGGCCTAGTCGGCACTCCTCACGGCGGAGGACGCCGCCGGGCGCGCCGGGCGACATGATCCTCCACATGACTTTGTTCGAGCACGATTTCGTCGCAGCGGGTTCCGCCGGACCCCCCGTGGGGGTCACGGGCCGGATGCTTCAGATGATCACCGGTTACTGGGTCACCCAAGTGGTGCGCACCGCGGCCGAGTTGCGTATCGCCGACCATGTGCGGGGAACCGGTGCCACCGCGGCCGAGGTGGCCGCGGCGGAGTCCCTGGATCCCGATGCGACCTTCCGGTTCCTGCGGGCCTGTGCCTCCCTCGGCCTGGTCGT
Organism: Streptomyces sp. NPDC096105; assembly: GCF_044763335.1. Taxonomy (NCBI): domain Bacteria; kingdom Bacillati; phylum Actinomycetota; class Actinomycetes; order Kitasatosporales; family Streptomycetaceae; genus Streptomyces; species Streptomyces sp. NPDC096105. Next base: position 25,470 of record NZ_JBIWGC010000022.1, on the reverse strand, counting down.
CCCGGCCGACGGTGAGCGCTTCACCGGTACGCCCCTGCTCGACACCCTGCGCTCCGACGCCCCTGACTCCCTGCGGGACCTGGCCCTGTGGGGCGGCGCCCGGTCCCACTGGCTGCCCTGGGGACAGTTGGCGGACGCCGTGCGCACCGGCGTCCCGCCGACCGGGGCGACCCTCGGTGCGCCCGTCTTCGACTGGCTCGCCGGCGAACCGGCGGAGGCCGAGGTCTTCACCAACGCGATGACCGCCATGACCCGCGGTCTGGCCCGCAAGCTGGCCGACGTGATCGACCTGGCGGACGCCCGGGTCGCCGTGGACGTCGGCGGCGCCGGCGGGAACCTCGTCCAGACCCTCATGCAGCGGCACCCCGGCCTGACCGGCGTGGTCCTCGACCTTCCGCACGTGGCCGCCGAGGCCCGCGCCTCCGCGGACGCCATGGGTGTCGCGGACCGGTTCGACTTCGTCGGCGGCGACTTCTTCGAGGAGGTGCCGTCGGGGGACGTGCACCTGCTGAAGTTCGTCCTGCACGACTGGGACGACGACTCCTGTGTCCGCATCCTGCGCAACTGCCGGGAAGCCCTGCGTCCCGGTGGGCGGGTGCTGGTGATGGAGCTCCTCGTCGACCGGGCCGGCACGCCCGGCCTGGAGCCGCTGATGGACCTCAACATGATGGCGCTGTCGACCGGACGGGAACGCAGCCTCGACGAGTTCGGGCGGCTCTCCGAGCGGGCCGGGCTGGTACCGGTCCGGACGACTCCGTCCGCGTCCCGGGTCGTCGTGCTGGAGCTCGTCCCGGCCTGAACCGGTCCGGCGCCCCGCACCCGCCGGGCTCGCCCGGCTCCCGAGCCGTCCCGGAGCTCGGTTCGCGCCCTGACCGGAGCTGGAGCGTCCGGGGAGGTTCCCGGCAGGGGCGCAGGCCGCCTCCGGGACGCCCGTCAGGGGGAGGCGAGGGATCCCGACGGGCGGATCAGACCGCTCTCGTAGGCGAAAATCGTCGCCTGCACGCGGTCCCTGAGGTTCAACTTGCCGAGCACGGCGCTCACATGCACCTTCACCGTGCCCACCGCCAGCCCCAGCCGCTCCCCGATCTCCGCGTTGGTCAGGCCCGTGGCGACCAGTGTCAGCGTCTCCCGTTCGCGGGGGGTGAGGCTGTCCACGGCGGCCGTGGTCCGCGCGGAGACCGGGGCACCCTGGGCGAAGGCGGCTATCAGACGTCCCGTGACCGCCGGCGCGAGGACGCCGTCGCCGGCGGCGACGACCCGGATGGCGTTCAGCAGCTCGTCCGGGTCGGAGTCCTTGAGCAGATAGCCGGAGGACCCGGCCCGCAGGGCGTCGTAGACGTAGGCGTCGAGGTCGAAGGTGGTGAGCACGAGGACCCGGACGGGGCTGCCGTTCTGCGTGATCAGACGGGTGGCCGTCAGCCCGTCCATGCCCGGCATGCGGATGTCCATCAGCACCAGATCGGGCTGGAGCTCGGCGGCCATGGCGACGGCCGTGCCTCCGTCGGTCGCCTCGCCGACCACGGTGATGTCGGGTTCGGCCGCGAGGATCGCCGTGAACCCCGCACGTATCATCGCCTGATCGTCCGCGACCAGCACACGGATGCTGATGACATCTCTCCTTCCCTCGCCCGCGAGGGGCCGTTCACCCGGTCCATTCTCCTACACGCGCGGGGAGCCGGCCGCCGTGCCTGCGGGGCGCGGCGCCTGCGGGGCCTTGCCGGCGTCGAGGCTTCCCAGGAGACCGCGCATCGCGGCCAGGGTCGCCCGGGTGGCGGCGGCGACGTCGTCCAGACTGCCCGCCTCCGCGGCGGAGACGACCCGGTCGGTCTCCCGGAGCACCGTCTCCCGCAGGCCGTCCGCCACCCGCCGACGCTCGTCGTGGACCAGGTCCTTCGTACTCGACAGCAGGGCCGAGAGCTCCGCGTGCCGGCGGTCCAGCTCCCTCCGCCGGCGCCTGTGCACCAGCCATCCTGCCAGCCACACGAGGGCGCATCCCCCGGCGAGGACGCACAGCAGCGGGACGAGGAGGAACACGACGCCGAACGGGTCGACGGGGTCCCCGAGGAGCCGGCCGTCGGCGGCGAAGGAGGCCATGACCGCGCTCGCGAGGGACAGGACGGCGGCGGGGACCGCGAGGAACGTCAGCCGGGAACGGGGCGGGTACGCCGTCGCCGTCGGCGGGGGCCCGGCGTGCGACGGGGCACGCAGGACACGGCCGTACGCGGCGACGGCGTAGACGGCGGCCAGCTCCGCGCACCCGCCCCAGAGCAGACAGCTCGCGGCGGCCGGCGGCAGCATCCCGCTGCGGAGCGCCGCCGGCCACAGCAGGGCGGTGGCGCAGGTCGCCGCGAGCATCGCCCAGGGAGCGCGGCGACGGCCGAGCAGGGGCAGGGCGTGCGCGGTCAGCAGCAGCGCGAGCAGCAGGCGGACCGACGCATCGAGGTGGGAGCCGTCCGCCGCCTCCAGGGCGGCACCCACCGAGACCGTGGTGACGAAGCCGAACACCGCCGCGTCCGCGATCCGCTGCTCGCGGGTGAAGTCGCGCCGTCTGCCGGCGGGCACACCGCGGGCGGAGGTCGGTTCGGGAAGCACGGCGTGCACGCGCCAGCCCCCGTCGGGCCGGGGCCCCGCGGTCAGTTGCCCGCCCAGGTCGGTGGCGCGCCGCCGCATCCCTGCCACACCGCGGCCGGAGCCGATGCCCAGCCGGTCGCCCGCGGCGCCGGGGGGCCTGCCGTTGTCGACCGTCAGCAGCAAGGCGCCGTCGGCCCGTTCCACCCGGACGGCGGCCGGGGCGCCCGGCGCGTAGCGCAGGGCATTGGTGAGGGCCTCGCGGACGATGCCGTGGGCCGCTTCGGCCGCGGGGCCGGCGAGATCGGCGGGCAGGGACACCGCGACGGGGCGGCCCACCTTGCCGAACCCCGCGACGAGTTCCTCGATCGCCGCGGTCATCGGCCGGTCGGCCGGTCCGTCGTCCGCCCGCATGACGGTCACCAGCCGTTCGAGGGCGGACCGGGTCTCCTCAGCGGTGCGGCGCGCGAAGGCGAGGGCGTCCGTGACCAGTTCGGGCCTGCTGCCACCGAGCCGGCGGGCCGCTTCCACGGATACCACGACGGAGGTGAGGTGGTGTGCGCTGATGTCGTGCAACTCCTGGGCCAGCCGGTCCCGTTCGGCGTCCGCCGCCCGCTTCTTTCCCCGCTCGGCGCGGACCAGCCGCAGCAGCGACACCCGTCGCTCGCCGCGCCAGTGCCGTCGGCCCGCGCCGAGGGCGGCCGCCACCGAGCAGAAGCCGACGGTGAGAAACCAGTCGGGCAGGAGAGCGCCGCCGAACCCGTGTTCCGCTGCGCTCGGCAGGAACTGGACGGCGCAGGCGACGGCGGTCGCGCTCAGTCCCCTGACCCAGTCGCTCAGAGCGGTGACGGAGAAGAGCGCCACGAGGACCGCCACCACGGTGACCAGGTTCAGCGTGTCGGGGGGCAGGGCGAGTCGGGCCAGGACGGACACCGTGAGGGTTCCGGCCAGGGCGACGAGCGGCGCCCGCCTGCGCTGTCCGAGCGCGAGCACGCAGGCAGCCGTGGCGACGGAAGCGGTGATCCACGCGGCGGCTCCCCGGGCCGGTTCCGTCGTACGGGCCGCGGCGCACCACAGGGCCAGTTGGGCGGCCGCCAGGAGAAGGGGCAGGAGCCAGCGCCTGGTTCGGACCATTGACACAAGTGTAGTGCCGGGGACAGGAGTGCCCGGTTCCGGGGCGTGGGCCTCATGCCGGGGCCTACGGCGGGCCGAAGACCCGCGGGGACGCACGCGCCGCCGGCCGCCCCGCACCGACGTGGACGCCGCCGGCCGGGCCGTGAACCGCGTCGGCCGCACAGCCTCTTCACCGCCTCGCCCACGTGCCCGACGGACGGTTCCCGAGACGGCGCGACGCGCCTGGGGCCACCGCCTTGCTCCTCGCCCCCGGACGGGAGCAAGGCCCCGTTACTCTCACGGGGTGACGCAGCAACCCATGTCCGACGCACGGAGGCCCGCGAGCGGGGGCCCCAAGGCCGCTGCCCGCAACCGGGCGGCTCTCATCGCCGCCGCCCGGGAGATCTACGCGGAGCACGGGCTGGACGTCCCACTGTCGGCGATCGCACGGCGGGCCGGGGTCGGGCAGGGTGTGCTGTACCGGCACTTCCCCGATCGGGCCGCCCTGGCGGCCGCGGTCCTGGAGGAGAACGTCCGGCAGATCGAGAGGGCGGCTCAGGAGACGGATCTGGCCGGACTCCTCGGTGTCATCACCTGGCAGCTGACGGAGTCGGCGGCCTTCATCAGCATCCTGCACACCGACAGCACGGGCACTGTTCCCGCGTACGCCGTGGCGCTGTCCCGGCGGGTCGAGCGGGCGTTGCGCACGCTGCTGCCCCAGGACCATCCGCTCGCTTCGGAGCCCGACGACCTGATGATCGCCGTCGCCATGGTCTCCGGGGCCGTCACCGGGCCCACCCGCGAGTACCGGGAGCGCCGGGCGCGGGCGGCCTGGAGATTGCTCGGTGTCGAGGTGGGACCGGCACGGCCCGTCGAGGTGTGAGAGCGGACGGCGGCCGTCAGCCGCCGTTGGACTGCCGTACCCCCTCGGCCAGCGCGCCGAAGGCGTACAGGTAGCCGCCGGCGGGTCCGCTGACGGTCATGTAGGCCCGGGTCCCGCCGGGAGCGATGGCCACGTTGGTCGCCGACTCCAGTCCGTCGGCGGCGCGGGCCGGGACTTCGACGGTCGCCAGCCGTTCGCCGTGCTTGCTGTAGACCGCCATCGCCGGCCTCCCGTGCAGGCCTTGGTAGAGGTTGCCGGCCGCGTCCACCGCGATCGAGTCGGTCTGCGCGGTCCCGCCGTCGACCCGGATGGCGGTGTGCCGTGAGGACACGGAGCCCTCCGCGTCGAGGAGGAGGTAGGAGACGCGGTTCTGTGTCAGCTCGCTGAACCACAGCCCGCGGTGGTCCGCGTCGAAGGAGATGCCGTTCGGCGCGGCGAGGCCGTCGGCCAGGACGGTGGCGTCACGGCCGGTGCGGTCGATCCGCACCACGCGTCCCTTCGCCTCGCCTTCGGACATGCCGCGCGAGTCACTGACGTACAGGTTGCCCTCCCGGTCGAAGGCCAGGTCGTCGGGGTTCATCGGCGCGCCCTCGACGTCGCCGGAGAAGAAGGTCCGCGGGTCACCGCCGTCCGGGTCGAGGCTCACGATGTCGCCGTGCGCGAAGTCGGTCAGGTAGATCCGCCCGTCGTACGGGCTGAACTGGGCCGAGGTGTAGGCGCCGCGGTCGTCGGTGTGGACCGGCCGGGACGTCTTCTTCCGGACATCGACGCGCAGCACCTTCGGCGCGCCGGGCGGGGCGGTGACGTCGACGACGAGCAGCGTGCCGTCCTCGTCGAAGACCGGCCCCTCCAGCAGGGTCATCCCGGTCCGCTCGTGCACCTCCGTCAGGCGCATCACCTGCTGTGCGCGGATGGTCCGGCCCTCTCCGGCGCCGCCCGGTTCCTCCGGGGCGCCGGCCGTCTGCGTACCGCACCCCGTCAGGGCCAGTCCGATCGCGGCCAGTCCGGCGAGCGGCCGGAGCGGGAGTCGTCGCATAGGGATCACTCTTCCTGTCCGAAAGTATGCGGAAGCAACCTTCCACTAACCGGACAGCGCTGTCCGGTTCTTGTTACCGTACGGCATGGCTGCTCAAGTCCTCAGGCGATGCGTCGAGTTGCGGACACAGTGGCTTCCTGGCAGATGACCGGAAGGAACAGGCCCCCCACATGGATCATTCACAGACGCCGACACCCGAGGCACTGGCCGAACTGAGGGAGCGCTACCGGATCGAGCGGGAACGCCGCGTGCGCCCCGACGGACCCCGGCAGTACGTCGGCGCCGACGCCGAGTTCGGCTACTACGCCGCCGACCCCTACACGGATCCGGTCGGACGTGAAGCGGTGCGGGACCGGGTGGACGTCGCGATCGTCGGCGGCGGGTTCGGCGGCATCCTCGCAGGGGCCCGCCTGCGCCAGCAGGGCATCGAGCGCATCCGTGTGATCGACAAGGGAGGCGACTTCGGAGGCACGTGGTACTGGAACCGTTACCCGGGCATCCACTGCGACATCGAGTCGCACGTGTATCTGCCGATGCTCGACGAGACCGGTTACGTGCCCGAGTGGAAGTACGCGCCGGGTGAGGAGATCCGCCGGCACGCGATGCGGATGGCGGAGAAGTTCGGCCTCTACGCCGGCGCCCTGTTCTCGACGTCGGTCACCTCGCTGGTCTGGGACGAGGCGTCGGAGGCGTGGACCGTCTCGACCGACCGGGGCGACGAGTTCCGGGCGACATATGTCGTCACCGCCACCGGCACCCTGACCGAGCTGAAGCTTCCCGGCATCCCCGGCATCGAGACGTTCCAGGGGCACACCTTCCACACCTCACGGTGGGACTACGGCTACACCGGCGGCACCCCGGACGGCGGCCTCACCGGTCTCGCGGACAAACGCGTGGGCGTCGTCGGCACCGGCGCCACCGGCATCCAGGTCGTCCCGGTGCTGGCCGAGGACGCGGGACACCTCTACGTCTTCCAGCGCACCCCCTCCACCGTGGACGTGCGCGCCAACCGCCGCACCACCGCCGGTGACGTCGGCGCCGGCCGTCACGGCTGGGCCCGCGAGCGACGCGACAACTTCCTGCGCATCGTCTCCGGCGAGAGCGCCGAGGAGGACCTCGTCGCGGACCGGTGGACGTCGTCCGCCGGGCTCCTGGAGAAACTGCTGCCGAGCTTCCGCCGCCAGGGCGGTCGTGCCGCGTTCGAGGCCGCCTACGAGGTCGCGGACGCCGCCAAGATGAACGAGATCCGCGCCCGCGTCGACGCGGTCGTCACCGATCCGGACACGGCGGAGAAGCTCAAGCCCTGGTACCGCTATGCCTGCAAGCGCCCCACCTTCTCCGACCTCTACCTCGAGGCGTTCAACCGCGACAACGTCACCCTCGTCGACACCGCCGACACCCACGGCATCGAGCGCATGACCGAGCGCGGCGTCGTGGTCGGCGGCACCGAGTACGAACTCGACTGCCTGATCTTCGCCACGGGTTTCTCCGCCGGGGTCTCCGGCATCCTCTCCGGCCGGCTGCCCGTGCACGGCCGGGGCGGCGCCCGGCTGCAGGACGCGTGGGCCGCGCGGGGGCCACGCACCCTGCACGGCTTCACCAGCAACGGGTTCCCCAACCTGATCCAACTGGGCGGGGTGCAAAGCGCCCCCAGCGTCAACTTCACCCACGTCCTGGACGAACACGCCGTCCATGCCGCCGCACTCGTCGCGGCCGCGGAGGCGAAGGGCACCCTGATCGAACCGTCCCGCGAGGCCGAGGACGCCTGGATCGCCGTCCTGGCGAAGGACGCCCCCGACCACGCGTGGTTCCACGCCGAGTGCACCCCCGGTTACTACAACGCCGAGGGACGCGGCCGGCCGAACGGTCCCACCGCCTATCCGCACGGCGCGTTCGCCTTCCACGGACTGCTCGCGCGGTGGCGCGAGGAGTCCATGGACACGATCCTCCAGCCGGCGCGTCCGGCCCGGTAGGGCTTGCGCCGGGCTCCGGTCCGCCGGCGGCGGGGCGGCCGCGACACCGCCGGCGGACCGGACGCCGGACCTCGGCTGCGGGGTGTCAGACGGCGGACCACCCGTCGTCGACGGGCAGGATCGCGCCGTTGATGTTGCTCGCGGCGTCGGAGGCGAGGAACAGGATCGCCGCCGCCTGCTCCTCCGGCTGCGACACCCGGCCGAGGTTGGCGAAGTGGGGGCCGAGCGCGGCCGGACCGTGGGCGGCCGGGTCGGCGTCCACGGTGATGGCGGTCGCGGTCCCGCCGGGGCACACGGCGTTCGCCCGGATGCCGTTCTTCCGGTACATCACCGCGAGGGACTTCGTCAGCCCGACCACGCCGTGCTTGGAGGCCGTGTACGCGGCCCCCGCCGCGCTGCCGCGCAGAGCGGCCTCGGAGGCGGTGTTGACGACGACACCGCGGCCCGCGGCCAGCATGTGCGGCAGCACGGCGCGGGTGAGGAGGAAGGGGGCCGTCAGGTTGACGCGGACGACCCGCTCCCACTCGGCGTCGCTCACGTCGGCGAGGGCCGACATGCTGTCCATGATCCCGGCATTGTTCACCAGGACGTCCACGCCGCCGAACCGGTCCACGGCCGTCGCCGTCACCCGGTCCACGACGGCCCGCTCGCTCAGGTCGCCCGTGACGGCCACGGCGGTGCCGCCCGCCGCCTCGACCTCCGCGACGACCGCACCGGCCCCCTCGGCGTTGAGGTCGGCGACCACGACGCGGTCGCCCTGCGCGGCGAAGGCGAGCGCGGCCGCGCGGCCTATGCCCGACCCCGCCCCGGTGACGATCACGCTGCGTCCGTTCACACCGTCGGTCATCCAGTACTCCGTCCGTAAAAGGCCGGCGCGGCGGACTCCGCTCGCGCCGTGCCGATGACTCCCCCACTTTATGTCTCTCAGTGACATAAAGTGGTGAGCAAGAATACCGGGGACATCACTGACCGTCGTCGGAGGGGAGGCGCGGATGACCGCAACCCGCGGACGGACGGGACGGCCACCGCTGACCGAGGAGCGCAAGGCCGCCGTCCGGCTGGAGATCGCCCGTGCCGCGGTCGACCTGTTCCTCGCCCAGGGCGTCGACGCCACGACGGGCGAGCAGATCGGGCAGGCCGTGGGCGTCTCGGCACGCACGGTCTGGCGATACTTCCCGTCGAAGGAGAGCTGCGTACGGCCGCTGCTCGCTACCGGGATCGACGCGATCGCCGACGCGCTGCGGAACTGGCCCGCCGGCCGGCCCCTCGAAGAGGCGCTCGACCCCCTGTGGGCCGGCGCCGATGTCCTGCCCGGCCCGGACATCGGCGCCCTGCTGCGGCTGACCCGGAACGAGCCCGGCCTCCGCGCGGTCTGGCTCCGGACCCACGACGAGGCGGAGCCCGTCTTCGCCCGCGCCCTCGCCGAACGGGCCGGCCTCCCCGCCGACGACCTGCGGCCGAGCGTCCAGGCCGCCATGCTCAACGCCGCCCTGCGCGCGGCCGTGGAGCACCACGCCTGGCACACGGCCGACCCGGCGACCGCCCGGGCGGACCTGGAGGCCGCCCTGCGCGCCGCCCTGGCGGTCGCGGCGACGGGGCTCACCTGAAGGCGCCCTCGCTCAGGGCAGCCGGGGCCACGTCACGTGCCTGACGTGGCCCGACGTGTGTGCCTCACTTCCGCGCGTAGGTGAGGCAGTCGACCTGCTCGTGCTCGTAGCCGACGGTGACGGCCGGGGCGTGGCACTCCAGCCCGGAGTTGTGCCGGCAGTCGGCCATCTTGCACGCGCCGACCCTGCCGGTGGTCGACGGATCACCACCGTCCAGGTCGGCGCCCGTGAACGTGTCGCAGACGGGACTGTCGAGGTCCCCCACGGTGATCGCCGCGGCGCGGCACGTGTGGTCGTGGTTATAGGCGCAGCCCTCGGCCGCGCACTCGCTGATGACGGGCAGGTGCATGACGGGCGTGGCTGCCATGGCGGTTCGCCCCTCTCGTGGCCTCGTACGGAGCGGACACCGCGGTGGCAGCCGGGCTCGGGGCCACGCCTGTCACCCGTCGGCAGCGGATGGGGCGGACGGCCCCGCAGGGCCCGTCCGGGCCGGCCGCTCGCGGAACGCTCCTTTCCTGTCTTCCACTGTCCGCGACGGCAGGGGGCGGCGCACCTCCGCGGGCGGAATCGGCTGTGCGGGACGTCGGCGGTGCCGGCTGCCCGGTGGTCCGGTACGCGGCAGGTCGCGGTTCGGGCGATCGGGCGCCGTGGCCGTCGGGTTGCCCGTGGGGACGGCGGGTTGCGCCGGAACCCGTGGCGAAGGGTGCCCCATCGGGCAGTTGATCCTGTCCTTGCGACCGGTGTCGCGGCGATCACGGATCCCCTAGCGTGTGCGCATGAACCGGCGTCTCTCGCCGTAGCTGAGGACAGGGAAGGCACGGCGTACCCCACAGGCCGGGACGCCGAGAGTGAGACCATGCAGAACGTGCCCGAGGGCGACGACGCGCCACAGCCCCCGTCGCAGACTTCCACCACCGCACCGCGTCGGCGTCGCGGCCCGGGCGCCTGCCTGCTGATCGTGCTGCCGGGCATGGTGACGCTCGGCGGTGTCTTCGCGTTCGTCTCGTTGGCCGGCGGTGGGGCGGCCGTACCGCAGGACGGGACGCCGGGCCAGGCGGAGTCCGCCGTCAGCAACGTGGACGGTTCCTACGTCCCTTGGCTGCGCAGGGCGACGGCTGACTGCGTGGGCGTCACCCCCGCGCTTCTGGCCGCGCACATCGACCAGCTGTCCGGATGGCAGAGCGACGGCGCCGGCCTGTCCGAGCTGGGCGTCGCCCGTTTCACGGACGCCGGCTGGAAGAAGTGGGGCCGGGACGACGACGGCAACGGCAGGTCCTCGCCGCACGACAAGGTGGACGCGATCATGGCCCTGGGGCGGCAGGACTGCTCCTTGTCGAAGCAGATGACCGGGCTGCGCACCAAGGGCACCGTGAACGGAGATCTCGCCGAGCTCACGCTCGCCGCGTACGCGGTCGGGGTGGACGAGGTCGCCAGGGCCGGCGGAGTCCCTTCTCCGGCCCGCTTGTTCGTCGCCGAGGTGAAGAAGCGGCTGCCGCGGTACAGCGCACTTCGAGGTGCTTCTCGACGGCCAGTACACGGACCCGATGGTCTGGCTCGCGAACGGCGGCTGAGCGGGGCTCGGTGAGGCCGGCGCGTTGATGAGCTGCGCTCAGTCGTCCGCGACGGCCGGTCCGGGGTGCGATGACGCGCCGGGGGAAAGGAGTGTGCCAGGGGCGGGCCGTCCCGCCGGCTTCACGTCGGCGTCACGTTGCGCGGCACCCCGCCGGCCCCCGGTCGCCGTCCGTACCGGCGGGGCCGGCCACCGTGCGGTCCGTCCCGTGTTCCGTCATGCGAACGGCCGGCCCCCGGTCCCCTGCGGTGTGCCCGTACAGGGGTGGTGCGGGTGAGGTCGGACGGCTGCCGGCGGCCGGTGTGACGGCTCCCTGCCGCGCCGGGACCTGACCGGATCGCGCGTCCCGTTGGAGAGCCGGCAGGACCAGTTTCCACCAGTCGGAGAGGCGGCCGGTGAGCGCGGTGGGGCCTTCCAGCGCCTCCGTGAGCGTGCAGAACCCGTAGAAGGCCCGGACCAGGGTGCGGGCGGCGGCGGCCGGGCGGACACCGGCGGCCAGGCACCCCCCGGCACGGGCCTCGGCGAGCAGACGTGTGGCCGCGGCCGTCCAGAGGACGAAGGGGTCGGGGAGGTCCGCGCTGATGGTGTGGCGCTCGGCCCACAGCCGGGCACCCGCACGCGTCAGGGAGTCCTCCGCGAGCGCGCGGGCGATTTCGTAGCTCAGTGCGACGAGGCGCTCCAGGGGTGGCACGCTCGGATCGTCGTACCGGGGGACGAGGCTGGGCCAGGTCGCGAATCCGTTCCGGACGACCGCCTGGGCGATGCCTTCCTTGCTGGCGTAGTGGAAGTAGACGGATCCGCTGGTCCGTCCCGACCGGGCGCTTATGTCGTTGACGCTCGTACCGGCGTAGCCGTGCTGGGCGAAGAGGCAGGCGGCTGCCTCCAGGAGTGATCTGCGGGTTGCTCTGGCCCGTTCCTGCAAGATCTCGCGCACCTCGTTCGGCTCCGTAGTGAACGGCCCAAAATGTAGTGCGCCCGCGTACGCCTGGAGCAAAGAAACGTCAGCCTCACACAGCAATTGCGGCATTTCTTTCGAATCTGAACACCCAGGAGTGGAAATTGGCTTCCGAGGTGCCGCTCCTGATTCACCGTCCTCATTTTCCGTCGCATGCCGAAGCGTGATCGCTCGCCGAGCACACGCGCCGCGACTCACGTCGTCAACTGCGGGTATGACGCTGCGTCAGGAGGGCGGAAGCGGCGGACCGCGGCGACCGCTTACACCCTGATCGCCCGCGAAGGGAGCACTCGAAACGGTGATTGCCCCGATTTTCCGGGGCTAAATATCGTAGTCGTCGCAATGTTTTTCCTTTGCGGCTGATGCCCGACTACGAGTCGTCTCCGTCGGTGGGCCGCCGAAGGACACCGGCCCTCCCCGCGCTCCGTCGTCGCGGGCCCCGCCGCCTTCAGCCCCGCAGTCCCGCGACTCGTGCGACCCCTTCCGCCCTCTCCCCCAGGAGGCCACCATGACGCCGTCACTCCGCACCCTGTCGAACTGGTCGCCCGAGGCCGTCGTCTTCGACTGCGACGGCACGTTGATGGACACCGAACGTCATTGGCAGGATGCGCGGACCCGAGCCTTCCGCGAGTTCGGCCTGCTGCCTCCGCCGGGCTTCGCCGATCGCGCCAAGGGCGTGCACTACGCCGACTGCGGCCGTCTGATGGCCGAGGAGACGAACAAGCCCGAGCTGGCCGCAGACCTGACCGCGGCGCTCCTGGCGCACTTCCTGTCCCTCGTGGCCGAGGACCCGCTGACGATGCCGGGAGCTTGCGAGACGGTGCGCCTCCTCTCCGGGCGGCTGCCGCTGGCCGTGGCCAGCAACTGCCCGCTGGAAGTGGTGGAGGAGAGTCTCGGCCGCGCAGGACTGCGTCGCCACTTCCGCCACATCGTCGTGCCCACGGCGCCTCCGGGGGACGCCACCGGGCCGGGACCCGGGAGGGACGACGAACGGCCGCAGGCGGTACGGCCGAAGCCGTGGCCGGATGTGTACGCCACGGCGGCACGGCTGTGTGGGGTCCGCCCGGGAACCGCGCTGGCCGTCGAGGACTCCCTCACAGGCGTCGAGTCGGCGTGGCGTGCCGGTCTGCGGGTTCTCGGCGTGGGCCCGCTGCCCGACGACGGGAACACCGGGCGTGCCGATGCCTGGGTGACGGCTCTGGACCGTCCGGAGGTACTGGAATGGGTGCGGGACTGGCCGCGGGCCTCGTCACCGGACGCCGGGCAGGGGCACGCGCCTCACGGTTCGCTCTGACCGGCCGGGTCGGGCACCGTCACGCCGGTGAGCACCCCGCCCCGGATTGCCGGCTGCCCTCTGCCCTTCTGGCGATCAGCCGAGTCGCGCATGTGCACGAGGCCGCCGATTCCTGCCACCGGCTCGGGGCGGCTAGGGTGGGCTGTGACGCGACAGGGGGGCACCGTGGCCAAGGTCAGCATCAGTCTCGACGCCGAGCTCGTGGTCGAAGTGATGGTCCTGGCGGGGATCGGCTCGCCGCAGGACGCCGTCGAGGCGGTCGTGCGGGACTACATCGCCCGGGGGCACCGCACCGAGGCCCGGACCGGGCTCAAGGAGCAGGGCCTGCGCGAGGTCGACGTGAAGCCGCAGGAGCCGCAGGGCTGAGACGCCTCCCCCGAGGCGTGACGACGGTGCGCCTCACTGCGCATCCCCGCCCCCGCAGCGGGCACCCGGGCCGGGACCACACCGGTCAGGGCCTGGAAGGGGCGTACGCGATGGATGAGCAGGAGCGGGACGCCGAGTTGCGTCGCGTCGCCCGTGAGCGGTTCGGCTGGAGCGACCTGGGGACGGAGCAGGCCGAGGCGATGCGGGCGCTGCTGGACGGCCGTGACGTACTGGTCGTCATGCCCACCGGCTCCGGGAAGTCGGCGATCTACCAGGTGCCGACCGTGCTGCTGGACGGTCCCACCGTCGTCGTGTCGCCGCTGATCGCCCTGCAGCGCGACCAGGTGACCGGCCTGCGGGACAGCGAGGCTCCGGACGCCGTGGCCGTGAACTCCGCGCAGTCGCGGTCGGCGACCGACGAGGGCTGGCAGGCGGTCGAGGACGGCGACGCCGAGTACCTGTTCCTCTCGCCCGAGCAACTGGCCAGGAAGGACGTCCTGGAGCGGCTGCGCGGCCTGCGGCCCTCGCTGTTCGTCGTCGACGAGGCCCACTGCGTGTCCGCCTGGGGACACGACTTCCGCCCCGACTACCTCAACCTGGGTGAGGCCGCCGACCGGCTGGGCCGTCCGCCGGTCCTGGCGCTGACGGCGACCGCGGCGGCCCCCGTGCGGGAGGACATCGTCGAACACCTGCACATGCGCGATCCCCTGTTCCTGACGACCGGCACGGACCGGCCCGCCATCCGGCTGACCGTGCACACGTACACCGACGACCCTTCCAAGCGGGAAGCCGTCTCCCGCTGGACGGCCGCGGCGCGCACCCCGGGCATCCTCTACACCGCCACCCGCAAGGACGCCGAGTCGTACGCGGAGCGTCTCCGGCAGGACGGGGTGGACGCCGAGGCGTACCACGCGGGTCTGAAGGCGGCCGACCGCCGGCGGATCCAGGACGGCTTCATGGGGGGCGCTCCCGCCGTGGTCGTCGCCACCTCGGCGTTCGGGATGGGCATCGACAAGCCCGACGTGCGGTTCGTCGCGCACGCGTCCGTGCCCGAGTCGCTCGACTCCTACTACCAGGAGGTGGGGCGGGCCGGCCGGGACGGCGAACCCGCCGACGCCGTGCTGTTCTACCGGCCGGAGGACCTGGGGCTGCAGAAGTTCCTCACCGCCCGGTCCCTGGACACCGGGGCGCTCCGCCGGATCATGACCACACTGCTCGACCAGGACGCCCCGCGGAGCCGCGGTCGCACGGCGGAGCTGTGCGGGCTGTCCCGCCGGAAGACCAGCGATCTGCTGAACCTGCTGGAGGAAGCGGGAGCCGTGGCCGTCGAGGGACGGCGCCGTGCGGTACGGGCCGTGCCCGGCCGGTCGGCGCAGGAGGCCGCGGAGGCGGCGGAGGAGGTGTTCGAGCGGCGGCGCCGTATCGACCGCTCGCGCATCGAGATGATGCGCGGCTACGCGGAGACGCCGAGCTGCCGCCGTCAGTACCTGCTCGGCTACTTCGGTGAGCAGCTCGACGCTCCGTGCGGGCATTGCGACATGTGCGACCGTCTGGACAAGGAGTCCGGCGCCACGGGCGCAGGGCGTCCGGACGCCGCTCCCCTGCCCGGGGAGGCCGGGGATGCCGGTCCTTACGAGCCGAACGAGCGTGTGCGGCACGCGGATTGGGGTCCGGGCACCGTGATGCGCAGGGAGGAGGACCGGGTCGTCGTGCTCTTCGAGCAGGTCGGCTACAAGACGCTGTCGCTGACGGCCGTGGAGGAGGGGGACCTGCTGACCGGCGCCTGAGAGGCGGGGGAAGCGGGCCCGCCACCGTACGGTACGTCGGGCCCGGCCGCCGTACGGTACGTCGCCGGGCCCGGGGTCACCTCATGGGCGCGGGCGGACCCGCACCCAGCGGGGGCGTGCGTCGCTGCCGCGGCGTCCGGCCACCGACGCGCAGCGCGGGCACACCCGCTGCACCCTGTCGGCCGCGCCGCCCGACTCAGGGAACGTGTCGGGCCAGCTGACGTGCGAGAAGCGTGCGAGACGCGAACGGCTGAGGGACAGACCGCAGACGGTCTCGTTGCGGCCCGGCTCCCAGGCGTGGACCTCCCCGGCGGGCAGCCTGCGACGGCCGTCCTCCTCGTCGGTCCACTGTCCGGAGGCGGCGACGGCGTACCGCTTGCCGCGCTTCATGACACGCGCCTGGCTGCGGTGGGGCTGTTCCCGGTCATGTCTGCACCGTCCTTACCCTCGGCGGCTGTCCCTGTGCGGTCGCGGCGCCCCAGGAGAGGCGGGCGCCGCCCGCACCCGACGAGTGCCACGCGGGCCGCCGTCCCATTCCCGGCGTCCTACTCGCAACCGGTGCCGTCACCGTCGCGGTCGAGGTGCCTGCCGTAGCCGGGGTCGCCGGCGTGGACGGGGGCCGCGCCCGCGGCGCGCGCGGCGGCGCAGTTGTCGTAGTGGACGCTGCCCCCGCCTCCCCCACCACCGCTGTGGTCCTCCTCGACGGGTTCCGCGGTCACGGTCTTGGTGACCTTCACCTTGACCTCGGCCGTCTCCGTCTCCGTGACCGTCACGGTCGGGGCGGGTTCCGGCTCCGCGGTGGGTGCGGCGGTCGTCGTGGCGGTGACGGTCGCCGTCGGCCGGGCTTCGGCCGCCAGGGGCTTGGCGTCGCCCTTCGCGCTGCCGTCATCGGTGGCGCCCGCCCCGATGCCGATGAAGAAGGCGAAGCCGAGCGCGGGCAGTACGTACCGCTTGCGCGCCCACTTCGGCGCGGTACGGCCTCCCGGTGTGTACGGATCGGTCATGACGCCCCCCGAGGTGTTAGTTGAAGCACGAACTGTAGCGGCTGCGTGAAGAACATATGAAGCCTCGGGGTGAGTCCGCGTCAGCAGTCCGGGGCGGGCAGGCAGTCCAGACCGGTGTCGCGCATGAGACGGTCCCCGGTTTCGGCCAGGACGCTGTCGGCGGTGACGACGGTTCCGGCGCCGCCGGGCAGGAGGCCCCGCGGGCGGTACCACTCGCGCAGGCGGCTCTCGTCCACGGTGCTCGCGATCGGCTTGGCGGCATGGCGGGTGAGGGTCTCGTCGAGGGGGGCGTCCAGGCAGTAGGCGTGGGTCCGGCCGCGGCGGCTGAGACCGCGGCAGTCGGCGCGGGCGGAAAATGTGATGCGCCGAGGTCGGTCAGGTCACCAGAATCACGTGTATGACGGCCGAGATCACGCGCATCAATCCGCCTCAGCTCCATGCGACTCCGGGGTACCACCACATCACCGTCGTGGAGGCGGGCCGGACGGCTCATCTGGCGGGTCAGTGCCCGTTCGACCCCACGGGGAAGCTCGTGGGCCCGGGTGATCTGGACGCCCAGATCGACCAAGTGGCGGCCAATGCCGCCACGGCTCTGAACGCGGTGGGCGCCGGGCCGGAACACGTCGTCCGCTCGCTGATCTACGTGGTCAGCGACGACGTCGCGGTCCTGGGTGACGCCTGGCGACGCCTGACCGCATCGGTCATCGGACCGGCGTTCACCACTGCGAGCACGCTCCTGGGCGTCGCCCGGCTCGGCTTCCCCGGCCAACTGGTCGAGGTCGACCTGACAGCGGCGCTGCCGGACTGAGGGGCAGCACCCGAGCCGAGATCGCCCACGCCCGGTCGCTGCGCGAACCCGTGCGGTTCGCGCACCCCGAGGCCGGCCCCGACGCCTGACCGCCCGCCCCTGCCTGCCGGTCGGGGACACCGGGTTCTCCGAGGCGTTCTTCCAGCTGCCGCAGTCGATGCCGTACGACTTCGGCGTGAACGAAGTACGGGTGCGGCATCGACGTCTGCAAGGCGTGCACGAGCCATCTCAGCGGCCGGGCGGGCGGTGAGCCCCTGCGCGGTCCCCGTCGGCGCGCTGGAGCCGGCCGACGGGATCACCACCGCCGAAGGGCTCGCCGGCACGGTGGACGCCGGACCGCATCCGACGCAGCAGGCGTGGCTGGACCAGGACGTGGCGCAGTGCGGTTACTGCCGGCCGGGGCAGATCACGGCCGCGGTCGCCCTGGTCCGCCGTGTCGCGGAGGAGGGCCGCGAGGTCACGGACGACGACCTGGACGGCATCCGCGACATCTGCCGCTGCGGCACGTGCCCGCGTGTCCGCGAGGCGATCAGGGCAGCGGCCGGGGAGATGTGAGGGGCGGTGCGCGGACGGGCCCCGGCGGGGTCAGGAGGTCCGGGGAGTCAGCACCTCCTGGAGGAGGGCGCCGTACCGGGACACCAGTTCCGTGCGGTCCATGCGGAGCAGACCCTGGTCCCCGGCCACCCACAGGGCGTAGAGAAGTCCTCCCGCCACGGCGGCGGCCATCCGCGCGCGGACGTCGGCGTCGGGGCCGCTCAGGCGACGGCGCAGGGGTTCGACGAAGAGATGCTCGTGCGTGTCCCGCAGCCGGTCGTGGATGTGCGGTTCATCGCCGCCGTGAACCAGGGCGAGGAAGACGCCCCGTGCGGAACCGCCGAGGTCGAGGAGGAGTTCGGCGAGCCGTTCCCCCAGGTGCTCCAGTGGCACGTCGAGCAGGGGTTCGTCGTCGAGCGTCAGATGCATCGTCTCCAGGAACAGAAGCTCCTTGCTCTTGAAGTGACGGATCACCAGTGCGGGATCCGTGCCGGCCTCGGCCGCGATCTGGCGGACGGTGGTCCTCGAGAAGCCCCTGCTCCGGAAGAGCCGGGCGGCGGCCGAGTGGATGGACTCGCGGGTCGACGCGCTGGAGCCGGTCTGCAGCATGCCGGTCAGGATAGGCGGCCGGGCGCTTCGCACCTGCGCGTTCGCTCTTTCACAGCGGCCGCTCCCAGCTTGCGTGCGTGTTTCGAGAAGTTCGGTCAACAATGTTGACTCCAGCCCGGGGCGGCTGCACATTACTTGACGGTAGAACCACCCGGTAACCGCCCGGCCGGGCACTCCTCCCCGCCCCCGACCACCCTGTCCCCTCGGCCGGCGGGCCCTGCCGGCCGCCGCACCCGCAGCCCCGTCCCCTCCGGAAAGGGATCACATGCAGAAGCACGTCTCGCGCCGCAATGTCATGACCACATCACTCGCGCTCGCCGGCGCGCTCGCCCTGAGCGTCACGGCCGGCGGCACGGCCCAGGCTTCCGACCCGCTGAAGTACGTCGCCCTCGGCGACAGTTACAGCGCCGGCTCGGGCGTGCTGCCCGTGGACACGAGCAACCTGCTGTGCCTGCGCTCCACGGCGAACTACCCGAACGTGATCGCGGACCGGACGGGCGCCGAACTGAAGGACGTGACCTGCGGCGCCGCCCAGACGAAGGACTTCACCTCGTCGCAGTACCCCGGCGTCCCGCCCCAGGTGAACGCCCTCAGCGCGGACACCGACCTGGTGACGCTGACGATCGGCGGCAACAACAACGGCACCTTCATCAACGCCATCACCTCCTGCGGCAGCGCGGGCCTCCTCACCGTGGGCAGGGGCAGCCCCTGCAAGGACAAGTACGGCACGGCCTTCACGGACCAGATCGAGAAGAACACGTACCCCGCGCTGAGGAGCGCCCTGCGGGCCGTACGCGCCAAGGCGCCCAACGCCCGCGTGGCGGTGCTGGGTTACCCCTGGATCACCCCGGAGAAGGCCGACCCGTCGTGCTACCTGAAGCTGCCGATCGCCTCCGGCGACGTGCCCTACCTGCGTGACGTGCAGACGCACCTGAACGCGGCGGTCGAGCGCGCCAGCAAGGAGACCGGTGCGACCTTCGTGGACTTCTCCCGGGTCTCGGACGGTCATGACGCGTGCAAGCCCGGCGGAACTCGCTGGATCGAGCCGCTGCTCTTCGGCACCAGCGTCGTGCCGGTCCATCCCAACGCCCTCGGTGAGCGGCGGATGGCGGAGCACACCATGGAGGTTCTCGGATTGCGGTGAGGCCGGCGCGTGGCGCCCGGTCCGCGGTGACCGGGCGCCACGTCCGTCACGGCCGGTCAGTGACCGAGGGCGGCGGTGGGCGTGCGCCGCCCCGTGGAGGCGTTCTAGACGGGGAACGTCACCCCCGTCAGTTCCTCGGAGACGGCCCACAGACGCTGCTGCACGGCCCGGTCGTGGGAGTCGCGGCTGGACCGCACCGGCTTCGGGTGGCCGCGGAGCTCCAGGCGGCCGCCGGGGCCGTAGTACTGACCGCCGCGCACCTCGGGATCGGTGGCCGCGCGCACCGTGGGCAGGGCCCCCATCGCGGCGTTCTGGGTGAGCAAGGGCGCGAGCCGGGCGATGGGCAGGCGGAACACGGCGGGCGCGTTGCGGATCAGCTCGGTGTCGGACACGCCGGGGTGGGCGGCCACCGCGAGCGTGGTGCCGTGCGGTGCGAGCCGGCGCTGCAGCTCGTACGTGAACATCAGATTGGCCAGCTTGGACTGCCCGTACGCGGCCACGCGACTGTACGAGCGTTCCCAGTTCAGGTCGTCGAAGTGGATGGCGGCGCGGATGCGGTGGCCGCCGCTGCTGACCGTGACGACACGGGAGCGGGGGGTGTCCAGGAGCCGGTCGAGCAGCAGGCCGGTGAGGGCGAAGTGGCCGAGGTGGTTCGTGCCGAACTGCAGCTCGAAGCCGTCGGCGGTGGTCCGCTTCGGCGGGTGCATCACGCCGGCGTTGTTGATCAGCAGGTCGATGCGCGGATGCGCGGCACGCAGGTCGGCCGCCGCGGACCGGATCGAGTCGAGAGAGGCCAGGTCGAGAGCCTGCACACCGACGTCGCCGGCGATGCGGGCGGCGGCCCGCCCGCCCTTCTCGACGTCCCGGACCGCCAGCACGACCGTGGCCCCGCGCCCGGCGAGCATCCGGGCCGTCTCGAAGCCCAGCCCGGTGTTGGCGCCGGTCACGACCGCTACCCGGCCCCGTTGATCGGGGATGTTCCGCTCGTCCCAGTCGTCACCCATCACGCACCCCTGACGAACCACCGGTCTGTTGTCGCCGAACGTAAGAGACCGGCGGTACGATGTCAAGAGACCGATGGTCTTTAAGCTAGGGTGCGGTCATGACCTTCCAGCGGGCGCGAAGTGAGGAGCAGCGGGCGATCCGCCGCCGGGCGATCCTGGACACGGCGGCGGCGATGCTGGACGAGATGCCCGTGGCGGAGGTCAGCCTCAACGAGCTCAGCCGGCGGGTGGGCCTGGCCAAGTCGAACGTCCTGCGCTACTTCGAGTCACGCGAGGCGGTGCTGCTCGAACTGCTCGACGACTTCCTGGGCGGCTGGCTGGAGGTCCTGGCGGACGAACTGGCCGAGGGCGTCGACGCGGAGGCGGCGCCGGAGGTGCGTGCGCGCCAGCTGGCCGAGGTGATCAGCCGGTCGCTGGCGGACCGTACGGTGCTGTGCGACCTCTTCGGCGCGCAGGGCGCCGTCCTCGAGCGCAACGTCTCGGTCGAGGTGGTCAAGCGGCACAAGCGGGCCTCCCTCGCGAAGCTCGCGACCATGTCCGGCCTGGTGCGACGCCATGTGCCCGAGACCGGTGACGACGCCCG
Organism: Streptomyces sp. NPDC096105; assembly: GCF_044763335.1. Lineage (NCBI taxonomy): Bacteria > Bacillati > Actinomycetota > Actinomycetes > Kitasatosporales > Streptomycetaceae > Streptomyces > Streptomyces sp. NPDC096105. The sequence goes on along the minus strand of NZ_JBIWGC010000022.1, from coordinate 4,632 downwards.
GCTGTTCTGCCTGATGGCCCTGGCCACGGCGGGCGCCCTGGGGACGTACGTCCCACCGCCGCCCAGCGTCCTCGCCGCCTACGCGGAGGAGCCGGCCCTCGGCGTGCTCCACCAGGAGCTGCCGGACGCCCTGCGGTCCACCATCACCTCGCTGCTGCTGGGGGTGCTCCCCCGCTCCTGAGCGACTCCTCGGACGGCGGACGGTGTGCGACCGGTCCGCCGCCGTCATGCGCGGACGAAGGGGTCCGTGCCGGGGGTGCTACGCGACCGCGGTGCCTTCGAGCTCGACCATCTGCCCGGGGATCGCCAGGCGGGTCACGCCGAGCATGGTGGTGGTCGGTGCGACGCCGGCCGCGCCCAGGCGGCCCGCCAGCACACCGTAGTGCTGGACCAGCAGGTCGAGGTCGGTCGTGTAGACGTTCAGCCGGACCAGGTTCGCCAGCGACATGCCGGCCCCGGTGAGCACCGTCTCGACGTTGTCGACGCTGAGGGCCAGTTGGGCCGCCATGTCGCCGTCGTGCTCGGGCTTGCCGTCCTCGCTCATCGCGGTCTGGCCGGAGATGTACAGGGTGCGGGAGTGCCCCGAGACGACCTCGCCCTGGTTGAAGCCCATCCCCGCCGACCACGACACCGGGTTGACCGCGTTGCGTTCCCTCACCGCTCCGCCCCTTCGTCGGGTTGTCGTTGTTCCGCACGCCGGTGACCGGACCGTTCCGCCCTGCTCCGACGCCGTGCGGTGAAGCCTCGCAGGGAAACGTGACATCTCTGGTCATGTATTTCGTCAGGGTCTTTCCCCTGCGCGCCGACCGCCTGGTGTCCCTCGTGCTCCTACTGCGTCAACGAGGCCGGATGACCGCGGAGGCACTCGCCCGTGAGAGGGAGGTGTCCACCCGGACGGTGCTGCGTGACATGGAGGCGCTGTCCGCGGCGGGCGTCCCGGTCTACGCGGAACGCGGCCGGCACGGCGGGTTCGCGTTGCTGCCGGACTTCCGGACGGCACTCACCGGCCTCACCCACGACGAGGCGCTCGCCCTGCTGGTCGTCGGATCGCGGCGCGGAGCACAGCTGTTCGGGCTCGGGTCGGCGCTCGCGTCGGCCGTGCTGAAGGTGGTCGACGCACTGCCCGAGGGGGTGCGGGCAACGGCGGCGGGCGCGGCGCAGCGGGTGCTGTTCGACCCGGAGACGGATCTGCTGGCGCGGCCGGTGGCTCCTGACGAGGTGCCCGACGCGGTAGCGGCGGAGGCGCGGCGGGCGGTGTTCGGCGGACACCGGCTGCGCATCCGCTACGCGGCGGCGAACCGGCCCCCGAAATGGCGCACGGTGGACCCGATCGGCCTGGTCACCGTCAAGGGCCACGGTTATCTGTTGGCCAAGCGGGGGACGCAGGACCGTACGTACCGGTTGTCCCGCTGGCGGCCGAGGAGCTCGACGAACCGGCGCAGCGATCGGACACCGTCGACCTGGACCGCGCCTGGCGCGACCGCGAGGTGCGGTTCCGCATGGGCGGTGACACCACGGAGGTGCTGGTGCGCGTGGATCCGGCGCGCCGGGAGCGGTTGGTCTCCACGGCCCTGGCGGTGCGCGGCGAGGGGACCGATGCGGACGGCCGGCTGCGGCTGACCGTCGTGTTCCAGGACCCACGGCACGCGGAGTGGGCGCTGTGGGAGCACGCGCCCGGGGCGGAGGTGCCGGCTCCGGAGTGGCTGCGCGCAGGGCTGGGTGAGCGTGCGAGGGCGGTGGCGGCTCTGTACGACCGCCCGGTCGGGGAGCCGGAGCCGAACGCGCCCCGTGCAGGCCGTACACACCCTGCGGGCGACGGCGGCGCGTCACCCGGGCGTTGAAGACGGCTGTCGCCCGGTACGGCGCTGCGCCACGATCCACGCATGGCGATGCGATACCCGTCTGCCCGCGTCCCGGTGACCGTGTCGGTGTGACCTCTCCGCCGAGCGGAGTCCCGGAGGCACTGCGCGCACGGCTGGAGGTGGCCCTCCATGACGTGCGGGCACGTGGGTACGAGGTCGTCGTCGGGGAGTGCACGGACGGTTCGGGGCACATCAGCGCCCCGGCCGCCGAGCGTGCGGCCGAACTGATGTCGATGCTCACCGACCCCATGGTGCACTCGGCGGGTCGGAGTGAGCTGACGGACGGCGGGCGGCGGGCCGGGAGTCTCCGGTGCTCGGGGAGGGTACGGTGGTGCGTTTCACTCCGTGAACGGGAGGCATGTGTGGAGCACCGTGACATGTCCCGCGGTGCTCGCCTGGCGGCCCATGGGGCCGTGTCCACATCGCTGGCACTGTGCAGTGACCGCGAGCTGCGCGAACGCGTGGATGCCGGGAGGCCGACCGGTTCCGGCATCGGCGGGCAGACAGTGCTGTTGGACGTCGCCGGCACGCCGGTGTTCGTGAAGCGGATACGCCTGACCGATCTGGAGCGGCGACCGGAGAACCTGCACTCCACGGCGAACCTGTTCGAACTGCCGCTCTTCTGTCACTACGGAGTCGGCACGATCGGCGGCCCGGGCTTCGGCGCCTGGCGGGAGCTGGCCGTGCATCACATGACGACGAACTGGGTGATCGCGGGAGAGTACGAGGGCTTTCCGTTGATGCACCACTGGCGCATGCTGCCGGACCGCGGACACCCGCTCCCCGAGGAACTGGCCGATGTCGAGCGCGCCGTCGCCTACTGGGGAGGCGGGGCCGAGGTGCGCCGGCGCATCGAGTCCCTGCAGCGGTCCTCGGCCGGTCTCCTCCTGTTCATGGAGTACATACCGCGGAACCTGCACGACTGGCTGAGCGAGCGGATGGGCGCCGGCGAGGAGGCCGCCGAGCGGGCGTGCGCCATGGTGGACGACGAGCTGAGAGCCGGCATCTCGTTCATGAACGCCAACGGGCTGCTGCATTTCGACGCGCACTTCGAGAACATCCTCACCGACGGCCGGCGGCTCTTCTTCACCGACTTCGGCCTCGCGTTCTCCTCCCGCTTCGAACTCGCGCGGGCTGAGGCCGACTTCCACGAACGGCACCGCGCGTACGACCAGTACTACGCCGTCACCCATCTCGTGAACTGGCTGGCCGCGGCTCTGCTGGGATGCCACGCGGAAGAGCGAAGGGCGTTCGTGCGGGCCTGCGCGGAAGGGGCCTGCCCCCGGCAGATGCCGGCCGCGGTCGCTGCCGTCGTGGCCCGGTACGCTTCGGTGGCCGACGTGATGGGGGATTTCTGTCGCCGGTTCCAGGCGGGGAGCCGGACGACTCCTTTCCCGGTCGAGATGCTCCGGCGGGTCGGGGAGCCGCCGTTCCCGGCAGGGACGTGAGATGCGTGATCAGGGGAGGACAGGGGGTTCCATGGATGCGTTCGCGTACGCGCCCGCCGAGGACGCGCTCTTCGGCGCGGTGGAGATCGAGCTCGACCATGAGGGCGGGACGCTGCGTGTGGGCGGCGGCGGGCTGCCGTCGGTCGGGATCCGGCGAAGCCCGGGCACTCCCCTGAAGACCCGTGTGCCGATCGGCACGCGCGACCCTGACCGGCTCACGCTGCTCGTCGACGGGGTCCAGGAGACACTGCGGCCTGCGAAGGGGTTTCTGACGCGGAGGTCGTATCGGGTGGAGGTCGTCTCGGCGGCTCGCCGATGCCGGCATGTGCTGGTGCCGGACTCCCTCGACACCAGTCGCCTGCTGCGAGGCAAGCGGCGGCTCGGCGTCTTCACCTCGGCCGGCGACGGGAAGGTGACCGTCATGTGGGACAGCACCGACGGCCGTCCGGAGACTGGCGCGGAGCCCTACGACGCCTCCGTGGGATACGCGCTCGCCGCTGCCTTCGGGACCGGTGCCGAGCCGATGTGGAATCTGGCTCTGGAAGCCGCACTGGAGCTGTGGCCGTGACGCCGGTGCCTGAGGTGTTCGTGCGGAGGAGGCCGGAGCGGGCGGAGCGCGCGATGACGTGCGACGTGTGTGGGCACCGGATGCGGGAGCGGCCGCCGGGCTCATCGCGCTCCGGTCACCTGCCCCTCCCGGCCCTTGGGCAAGAAGTCCAAGGGCCGGGGATCGCGCGGAACTACGGGCGGCCGGTCTGCGGCGGCATGCCGTCCGGGTGCTGGTCGGTGCCCCGGAAGGCGCCCGTGGACGGGTGCTCCACGCGGCCCGGGATCGTCTCGCCCTGGACGACCCGCGGGGGTGTGTCCGTCGCCTGCTTCTCCTCCGCCTGCTTCATGGCGCGCGCCTCGGCCTTGAGGATGCGGGCCGACTTGCCCGCGTTGCGGGCCAGTTCGGGGCCCTTCTTGGCCAGGACGAGCGCGATGACGACGATGAGGATGATGGCCAGTTCGCTCAGTCCGAACATGGTTTCCCGCTCCCTCTGTCTTCCCGGGTCAGACGTTCACGCCGAAATCGGCGGCGATCCCGGCCAGACCGGAAGCGTAACCCTGCCCGACGGCGCGGAACTTCCAATCGGCGCCGTGACGGTAGAGCTCGCCGAAGACCATCGCGGTCTCGGTGGAGGCGTCCTCGGACAGGTCGTAGCGGGCGATCTCGGCGCCGCCGCTCTGGTTGACGACGCGGATGAAGGCGTTGCGGACCTGGCCGAAGCTCTGGCCGCGGTTCTCGGCGTCGTGGATGGAGACGGGGAACACGATCCGGT
>NZ_JBIWGC010000021.1:0-119457 GCF_044763335.1 Streptomyces sp. NPDC096105 | reverse complement strand
AAAGGCCAGGCGTCGCTATGGGACGTGGGACTGGCGGCGCTGGACTGCATACCCGGCATGAAAGGCCTGACCACCCTCGGCGGACTCGCCAAAGGGCTCAAGGCACTCGGCACAGGCGGGCTCAAGGCCATGGCGAAAGGGCTGGGACGGGGGCTGCGCAAGGGAGCGGACGACGCCGTCAGCAAGAGCAAGCCTGCCAAGGGTCGCTGCAAGAACGGCGATCCTGTCGACATGGTCTCCGGTGAGATGATCATGGAAGAGACCGATGTCAGCCTTCCCGGACTCCTCCCCGTCGTCCTGCGGCGCACGCATCTGTCGACGTACCGCTGGGGCCGATGGTTCGGTCCGTCCTGGGCATCGACGCTCGACGAGCGTCTCGAACTGGACGAGAAAGGCGCCGTCTTCGCGTCCGAGGACGGCATGATTCTCGTGTATCCCGTACCCGCACCAGGCACTTCGGTCATGCCGCTGGAGGGACCGCGCTGGCCCCTGCACTGGGACGGCACACCCGGCGTACCCATTCGCATCACCGATCCGGCATCGGGTCGCACCCGTCACTTCGCTCCGCCCACCGCGCCCGTCGCCGCACAGGAGGCGTTTACCCTTCCGCTGGCTGCGGTGACCGACCGCGGCGGGCGACGGATCAACTTCGATCGGGACGAATCCGGCGCCCCCGTCGCCGTTCACGACTCCGGCGGCCGTCGTATACGCATCGACACCGAGGGTGACCGGATCGTCGGGCTGCGGCTGTGCCACAAGGCGGACGGAATCGAAGGGACGACACTGCTGCGCTACGTGTACAGCGCTGAAGGGCACCTCACCGAGACCTACAACTCCAGCGGACTGCCGCTCAGGTTCACCTACGACGTCCAGGGACGCATCACATCCTGGACCGACCGCAACGAGTCCTGGTACCGCTTCACCTACGACCATCAGGACCGGTGCGTACGAGGTGACGGGGTCAACGGATTCCTCTCCTGCGCGATCGCCTACGACTCCGAAGCCCGCGAGACGCGCTACACCGACTCTCTGGGCCACACCACGACGTACCAGTACAACGAGCGCGGGCAGGTGGTCGCCCAGACCGATCCGCCCGGTAATACCACGCATGCCGAATGGGACGCTTACAACCGGCTGCTCTCGCGGACGGATCCGCTGGGCCACACGTCCCGCTTCACCTACGACGAGCGCGGCAATCTCACCTCTGTGGTCCGGCCCGACGGCACGACAACGACCTGTGAGTACGACGATTTCGACCGCCCCCTGTGGATCACCCTGCCGACCGGTGGCAGGCGCGGTTACGCGTACGACGAACACGGCCACCCAACAGCGACAGTCGACGCCGACGGCGCCGTCACCACTTATGCTCATGACGCCTCCGGTGCGCTTCTCTCCGTGACCAACGCTTTGGGAGCGACCCACCGTGTCAAGTCCGGTCCGCTAGGCCTGCCTGAGTCCGTCACGGCGCCGCTGGGCGGGACGAGCCGGGTCACACGTGACGCCTTCGGGCGTATCGTCGAATCCGTCGACGCCACGGGCGGGACGACCAGCACCACCTGGACGGTGGAGGGGCAGCCGGTCAAGCGGGTCATGGCCGACGGCAGCAGCGAGAGCTGGTCATACGACGGTGAGGGCAACGTCGTCCGTTACACCGGCACCGACGGACAAAGCACCACCCACACCATCACCCATTTCGACCGGTTGCGGGCCCGTACGGAGGCTGACGGCTCGACGACGTGGTTCGCGTACGACACAGAACTGCGGCTCACCTCCGTGACGAGCGCGTCGGGCGCGGTGTGGACCTACAAGTACGACCCAGCGGGCCGTCTCGTGAGCGAGACCGACTTCAACGGGCGCACCGTCTCCTACGCCTACGACGCGGCGGGTCGTCTGGTCCGGCGCACCAACGGCGCGGGCGAGACCACCACTTACGTGCGTGATGCGTGCGGACGGGTCGTGGAGCGGCGTTCCGAAGGGGAAGTCGTCACCTTCGCCTACGACGCCGCCGGCCAGTTGGTCGCGGCGGTCACGCCCGACACCGCTCTCACCCTCACACGCGACGCGGCGGGCCGTGTCGTCACCGAGGAGTGTGACGGACGCGCGCTGCACACGACGTACGACGTTCTCGGCAGGCGGGTGGAACGGCGGACTCCGTCGGGTGTCGTCAGCCGCTGGGAATGGGACGCGAACAACCGCCCCGTCCGGGTACGGATGGCCGGGAACTACCTGTCCTTCGGTTACGGGGCGTCGGGGCACGAGATCGAGCGGCGGCTCGGGGATGCGGCGGTACTGACCCAGGAGTGGGACGCGAGCCACCGCATCACCGGGCAGACGGTGCTCACAGAAGCCGCCTCCGATTCGGACGACCTGGACGGGACGCTGCTGCACCGCTCCTACGCGTACGGAGAGGGCGGCAGCCTGACCGCCATCGAGGACCAGGCCCATGGCGTCCGCCGGTTCACCCGTGATCGCCTCGGCCGGGTTGAGGCGGTCACCGCAAACGGGTGGGCCGAGCGTTACGCCTATGACGCGGCAGGCAATGTCAGCCGCGCCGACACGCCGGAGGGCGGCCCGCAGGGGGAACGGATCCACGACGGAACGCTCATCCGCAAGGCCGGCCACGTCACCTACGTCCACGACCCGCAGGGGCGACTTGTCCGGCAGACACGCAAGCTGCTGTCCGGAGGGATGCGGGAACGGACCTACACGTGGGACGCCGAGGACCGGCTCGTCCAGGTCACAACCTCCGAAGGATGCCGCTGGACTTATGTTTACGACGGTCTCGGCCGACGTGTCGCCAAGCGCCGGCTGTCCGACGACGGCCGGGCCGCAGAGGAAACCTTCTTCACCTGGGACGGTTCCCACCTGGTGGAACAGAGCGATTCCGCCGGCGGCCCCACCAGGAACTGGGAGTGGGCTCCCGGAACCAACCGCGCGCTGGCGCAGCTCGACCAGAGCGAGGTCGATCGCCGCTTCTACGCCATCGTCACCGATGTGGTCGGCACACCCACGGAACTGGTCGATGACAAGGGCCGGATCGCCTGGCGGGCACGCACCACTCTGTGGGGTACACCTCTGGCCGGTTCTTCGGACTCCGTTGACTGCCCTCTCCGCTTCCCGGGGCAGTACCACGACCGCGAAACAGGCCTCCACTACAACTTCCGCCGCTACTACGACCCCGCTAACGCTCGATACATCAGTTCGGATCCATTGGGTCTTGCCCCAGCGCCGAACCACCACGGGTACGTCCCTGACCCGCTTCGCTGGACCGACCCTTGGGGGTTGGTCAACTGCGAGAACAGCAGGCACGGCATCACCGAGCAACGTGAGGCCCACATCGAGGGCCAGCACGGACCGGGCGCTCAGGACCGGGTGCGGGACAACGCCGACCCGACCGGACCGGAGCCCTCACTGCCTGGTGAGTTCTACGAGGACTTCTTCTGGGACGGCGACGACTTCGTCCTGGGCCGACGGCTCCGGGAGGGTGTCGACGGAACCCCTGCGATCCCCAACCCCCGTGCCAGAGCGGGCCAGGACAGTCATCTGCACCGCTTCGACTACGGCGAGCCCGTAGGTGTGAACGGCAGCGGCCGGGAGACCAGCGTCGTCGAAGTCGTTATCCGCGACGGCCACATTCACACGGCGTACCCCATCTGAGCCGGCGTTGGGAGGCAGGGGAACAGGAGGGCCTCGGGTCGGCGACGGAACGGCCCCCGTCCTCGCCGCATGCACGACGACCACCGATCTCCCGCCCACTGCGGACGACCGTGCCCACGGAACATATTCGTTTCACCGCGAGGACCGACACATTCTTGCGGGCGGCCGGCAGTTTCCACCTTGGGAGCGGGGTCCGCGGCAGGAGCTGAACGGCCTCACCATCGAAAACCCCACCTCCATGACCTACTTCGGGACTACCTCATCGAGGTGGACGACTGAAAGCGGCGCGGTGGCGCCGACCGACGACCGGGACTGACGGCAGACCGGGAGGCGCCCGGCGGAACGGGTGCTTCAGCCGTTGGATCTCGGACATCCGTGGAACGTGCACGAAAGCGTTCGACGGGGCGGTGGGCCGCATTCCGGTCCCGGGGCGGGGAGGGCGGGCGGGGGGCGGGAGGCGCTCACGCCTCGGCGGGGACAGGGGTCCCGCACGCCCGTCACGTGCGCCGGGACCTCGGCGGTCGCCGCCGCGACGGGTGCGCGGGGCGGGCGGCGAGACGGCGTCGGCGGGGGCGTACGTCTCATCACCCAGGCAAAGGAGGGGAGTTGGGACGGCTGTGCGATACCCGCACGGACGGACCCCGGACGCCGTATCCGGCCACATCGCCCACACACAATTTCCCCACACCCTCTCTCCATCCCGGCCTCGATGGTCTAGATTGACCCTGCTTCGGCCGTTCGGGCCCGGGGCGACCGATTAAATGATCTTTAGGTCCGACGCCACGGGAGGGTTCGCCCACGGCGCCGGACATGGGGGTGATCACACCGCTGGGTCCCGGGGGGGCCCGGGTGCGGGACGCACCCGGGGGGCCGGTGAGGTCCGCTCGGCTCGATGTACCGGCGCGGCCGTGAGCCGCTGCCGCCGCGACAGGTTGTTCACGTTGTTCTTCGTCCGTCCGCAACCGGCCTGCCGGCGCGGGAGGCGGGGGTCTCCCTCGGCGAGGAACAGCGCGGTCCGGGGGGTGGGGCCCCCGGCGGAAACAGTGTCAGGCGCACACGTCGCATCACCGGGGACCTGGGGGGTTCTGTGCGGCAAGGGGGATTGGTCAGCCCGTTCCCGTCGGAACGGGGCCGGCTGACGGACGGGGCGTTACACCGGGGGACGACGGACTGGGAGCACCGGTACCGCCGTACCGTGATCATGAGCGACGCGGTGACCACCGCCGTCGTCGTCGCGGGGATCGGCAACTTCTTCGGCGTCCGGGACGCCGCCGACTGGCACGAGAAGTGGGGCATCCTCGCCTTCGGCACCTGGCTGCTGGTGCTGGGGGCGCTGGCGGTGAGCCGGTCGTGGGCGCCGACCGTGCTCGGCCAGGGCGCCGAGGAGTTCCGGCGGCTGGGCCGCTCGCTCTTCGTGGCGACCGTCGTGCTCGCGCTCGGCGGGATCGCCCTGACCTCGCGCAACATCAAACTCTGGATCTTCGTCGCGGTCCCCGCGATCGCGCTCGTCACGATGACGATGCGCTATCTGCTGCGCCTGTGGCTGCACCGGCAGCGCAAGGAGGGCCGCTGTCTGCGCCCGGTGCTCGCCGCCGGGAGCCCCGCCACGGTGCGCGACCTGATCGCCCGCACCCGCAAGTACCCGCACCTGGGCTGGCGCGTGGACGCCGTGTGCGTGACGGACGGCCCCGGACCCGACGGCGGCCGGCTGGACGGGGTGCCGGTGGTGGGACGGCTGGCGGACGTCGCCGACCACGTCCGCCGCGACGGCTACCGCGTCGTCGCCGTCACCCCCGACCCGCACTGGTCGCCGGACCGGCTGCAGCGGCTGTCGTGGAACCTGGAGGGCTCCGACGCCGAGATGGTCGTCGCCCCGGTGCTGATGGAGGTGGCCGGGCCCCGGCTGCACGTCGACGCGGTCCTCGGCATACCGCTGCTGCGGGTCAGCATGCCGGCGTTCACCGGCGGCCGCCGCGCGGTCAAGGGCGTCGTCGACCGGCTCGGCGCGCTGATCCTGCTGATGGCGTTCGCGCCGCTGCTGCTGCTGGTCGCGCTGCTCGTGGCGACGGACAGCCGGGGCGGGGTGTTCTACCGGCAGCGCAGAGTCGGCAAGGACGGCCGCGAGTTCACCATCTGGAAGTTCCGCACCATGATCCCCGGCGCGGACCGTGCCCGCGCCGCGCTGGACGGCCTCAACGAGGGCGCGGGACCGCTGTTCAAGATGCGCCGGGACCCAAGGGTGACCCGGGTGGGCGCGGTGCTGCGCCGCTACTCGCTCGACGAGCTGCCGCAGTTGTTCAACGTGCTCACCGGGTCGATGTCGCTGGTCGGCCCGCGGCCCCCGCTGCCGGAGGAGTGCGCCGCCTACGGCCCGGACATCCGGCGCCGGCTGAAGGTCAAGCCGGGGCTCACCGGACTGTGGCAGATCAGCGGACGCAGCGACCTTTCGTGGGAGGAGGCGGTCCGCCTGGACCTGCGGTACGTGGAGGACTGGTCCCTCGCCCTGGACACGGTGATCTTGTGGAAGACGCTGCGCGCCGTGGTGCAAGGGCAGGGGGCCTACTGATGCGCGGCGGCCGTGGGACGGCCGGCGTGCGGACCGCAGGCCGGCAGGGCCTGCCCGGGGGGAGGAACGGGTCATGAGAGTCAGCGTGTTCGGGCTCGGCTACGTGGGCTGCGTGTCGGCCGCGTGCCTGGCCGGCATGGGTCACGAGGTCATCGGGGTGGACGTCAACCCGGTGAAGGTGGACCTGGTCAACGACGGCAGGGCGCCCGTCGTCGAGGAGCGGATCGGCGAACTCGTCGCCGAGGTCGTGGGCAGCGGGGCGCTGCGCGCCACCACCGACGTGCGCGAGGCGATCGAGGGCAGCGAGGTGTCCCTGGTCTGCGTGGGCACTCCGTCGGAGCCCAACGGCAGCCTGTGCACGGCCTACTTGGAGCGGGTCACCGAGGAGATCGGCGCGGCGCTGGCCGAGCGGGGCGGGCGGCACACGGTGGTGTTCCGCAGCACGATGCTGCCGGGGACCTGCCTGGATCTGCTGGTGCCGATCCTGGAGAAGCACGTCGGCGGCACCGCCGGCGTCGACGTCGGCGTCGCGGTCAATCCGGAGTTCCTGCGCGAGGGCACCAGCGTGCGGGACTTCTTCGACCCGCCGAAGACCGTCATCGGCGAACTCGACACGGCGAGCGGCGACGTCGTCGCGGCGCTGTACGAGGACCTGCCCGGCGAGGTGTTCCGGGTGCCGGTGCCCACGGCCGAGGCGGTCAAGTACGCGGACAACGCCTTCCACGGACTGAAGATCGGCTTCGCCAACGAGCTGGGCGCGGTGTGCCGGGCGCTCGGGGTGGACTCGCACCAGGTGATGGACGTCTTCCTCGCCGACCGCAAGCTCAACATCAGCCCCGCCTATCTGCGTCCGGGCTTCGCCTTCGGCGGCTCCTGCCTGCCGAAGGACCTGCGCAGCCTGGTGCACGCGGCGCACCGGGCCGACGTGTCGGTGCCGATCCTCGCGCATGTGCTGCCCTCGAACGAGGAGCATCTGCAGCGCGCGGTGGAGCTGGTGGAGCGCACCGGGAAGCGCAAGGTCGGCCTGTTCGGGCTGTCGTTCAAGCCCGGCACCGACGACCTGCGCGAGAGCCCGCTGGTCGAACTGGCGGAACGGCTCTTCGGCAAGGGGTACGACCTGCGGATCCACGACGCCAACGTCAGCCTGTCCCGGCTGCTCGGCGCGAACCGGGAGTACATCGAGACCCGGCTGCCGCACCTGGCGCACCTGCTCGCCGACTCCGTCGAGGACGTGCTGGACCACGCCGAGGCCGTCCTGGTCGGGACGAAGGACCCGGCCGTGCTGTCGGCGCTGCCGCACGGCGACGACCCCGTGATCATCGACCTCGTCCGCCTCCCCGACGCCGAGGCGCGCCGGGCCGAATCCGGGTACGTGGGCCTTGCTTGGTGAGACGAAGGGCGCACGGGGCCGCCGCGCGCTGATCCTGGTGGAGAACCTGTCGGTGCCGTTCGACCGGCGGGTGTGGCAGGAGTGCCGGACGCTGCGCGACGCGGGCTGGGAGGTGGACGTCATCTGCCCGCGCGGCAGCAGGCGGGACACCGAGCCGGAGGCCGTGATCGACGGGGTGCGGATCCACCGCTACCCGCTGCGCGCGGCCACCGGAGGACCGGCCGGCTACCTGAAGGAGTACGGCACGGCGCTGTGGCACACCGCCCGCCTGGCCCGCAAGGTCGGCCCGGTCGACGTGGTGCACGCCTGCAACCCGCCGGACCTGCTGTTCCTGCCCGCGCTGTGGCTGAAGCGGCGCGGGGCGAAGTTCGTCTTCGACCAGCACGACCTGGTGCCGGAGCTGTACCTGTCCCGGTTCGGCCGGGGCGAGGACCTGCTGCACCGGGGCGTGTGCGCGCTGGAGCGGATGACGTACCGGGCGGCGGACGTGGTGCTCGCCACCAACGAGAGCTACCGGGACGTCGCCGTGCGCCGGGGCGGACGGCGGCCCGAGGACGTGTTCGTGGTGCGCAGCGCGCCGGACACCGAGCGGTTCCACCCGGTGGACCCGGAGCCGGAGCTGAAGCGCGGCAAACCCCATCTGCTGTGCTACCTGGGGGTGATGGGCCCGCAGGACGGCGTCGACTACGCGCTGCGGGCGCTGGCGAAGCTCCGCGACGAGGTGGGCCGCACCGACTGGCACGCGGTGTTCGTCGGCGGCGGCGACACCTTCGAGGCGATGGTGGAGCTGTCCCGCCGGCTGGGGCTCGCGGAGCAGGTGGAGTTCACGGGACGCGTGCCGGACGCCGACCTGGTGCGCTACCTGTCCACCGCGGACGTGTGCCTCTCCCCCGACCCGTGCAATCCGCTCAACGACGTGTCGACCATGAACAAGGTCCTGGAGTACATGGTGATGGGCCGGCCGATCGTCTCCTTCGACCTGAAGGAGGCGCGGGTCTCCGCCGGCGAGGCCGCCGTGTACGCGAAGGACGACGACGAGGGCGAGTTCGCCGCACTGATCGCCCGGCTGCTGGACGACCCCGAACAGCGCTCCCGCATGGGGAGGTCCGGGCAGGAACGGATCAACGGCCCGCTGGCGTGGCGCCATTCGCAGGCGGCGCTGCTGGCCGCCTACGAGGCCGCCGTCCGGGGCGGCGCGGGTGCGGCGGCGCGGAGCGGGCGGGAACGAGGCACGTCCCTTGAGCGATGACGCGATACGCCTGGTCACCGTCGGGCGGGTGCTGCGCGGGCGCGGCAGGCTGCTGACGGTCCTCGCCGTGCTGGGGGCGCTGGCCGGCCTCGGCGCCTCCCTGGTGTTCCCGCCGCGGTACACGACGTCGGCGTCGGTGCTGCTGCCGGGCGCCTGGGAGGAGCGCGTGCTGCTCACCCAGGCGGAGATCGCCACCAGCACGGTGGTGACCGACCGTACGGCCGCCGCGCTCGGCTGGGACGGGGTCGACGGCGAGGAGCTGCGCGAGCGGGTGCGCGCCGAGGTCACCGACGGCAACATCATCAGGATCTCGGGCACCGCCGAGAGCCCCGGGAGGGCCCAGCGGCTCTCCGACGAACTGGCGCGGCAGTTCGTGACGTTCTCCGCCCGGATCGTCGACGACACCGCCGACCCGACGGCGGCGGCCGGCCCCGACCAGCTGCGGCAGATGGTCCTCGCCGCCAGCCGCCGCATCACCGAGCTGGCCGACTCCGCCGACCCCGGCCGGACCGTGGAGAGCGTGCAGACCCGCACCGAGCTGGCGAAGCTGCGCACCGAGCTGCAGCAGGCGGTCGAGAAGCTGGACCGGACCGGCTCCGACGCGGCCGGCTCCCGTCTGGTCGTCATGGGTCCGGCGGCCGAGCCCTCCGGCGAGGCCCCGCCGACCCGGGTCCAGCTCATCGCCGCCGGTGCGGTGCTGTTCTTCCTGCTGACGGTCGTCGGGCATCTCACCGCGGCCCGGGTGAACCGCCGGCTGCGCGCCGAGCCGGAGATCGCCGCCGCGCTCGGCTCCGGGCTGCTGGGCGGTGTCGACGTGCCCGCGGACAAGGGCGCGCACCGGCCGGTGGGCGGCGGTGCGCGGCACCGGATCCGCCGGCTGCTCGGACTCGACACGCCCTGGAACACGCCCGCCCCGCCGGCCGCCGGGGACGAGGCGAGCCTGGGGATCCGCTACCGCAGGATGTGCGGCCGGATCCGCGGCCTGGTGCCGGGCGCGCGGCGGCTGCTGCTGGTCGTGCCCGACGACGACGGCATCGCGCTGCGGGCGGCACGGCGGCTGGCCGAGGAGGCCGGCGGCGCTCCGCTGCTGCGGGTGACGGAGGTCTCCGCCGAGGCGCCGCTGGTGCCCGACCGCGAGGACGCGGCGGGCGTCCTGGTCGTGCTGAGCGCGGGCTCCCGCACCGCCGCCGAACTGGCCGGTGTCGCCGAGGCGTGCGCGGACGCGGGCCACGACGTCGTCGGCGTCGTCCTGGCCGGCGCGGTCCGGACCCGCCCGGCGCGGTCCGCCGGCCCGCCGCGGGAGGCCGCCGCGCCGGCGCTCGCCCTCGGCGACGGCGCGCGGGGAGGTACGCGATGACGACCGCCACGGCGGAGCCGGCGGCCGCCGCTCCCCTGCTGGATCTGCAGGCGCTGGTGGTGTCGGTGCGCAGACGCCGCCGCGTGTGGGGGACCCTGGCGCTGCTGGGGCTGCTGATCGGCGTGGCGGTGGCGGTGGTGCTGCCCCCGCCGCCGACCGCGGTGACCAAGGTGCTGGTCGCGCACCAGGACGACCAGCCGAACGACCCCGGCACGCTGATCCGCACCGACGTGGCGCTGCTGCACACCACGCGGATCGCCGACGCGGCGCTCGAGTCGCTCGGGTCCTCCGAGAGCGCGGAGGACTTCATGGAGGACTACGAGGGCGCCGGCCTGACCAACAACCTGCTGGAGATCAGGGCCACGGGCGCGACCGGCGAGGAGGCGGTGGCCCGTGCCGAGGCGGTGGCCGAGGCGTTCGTCGCGGACCACGTGCGGCGGATCAAGCAGGCCGCGACCGCCGACGCCTCGACCCTGCTCGCGCAGCGCGACCGCATGCAGGAAGAGCTCGACCAGGTGAACGAGGCGATCGGCGACGGGCCGCCGGAGGGCAGCCCGGAGGAGTCGGCGAACCTGGAGTCGCTGTTCGCCCGCCGCGCCGAACTCAGCTCGCGCATCAGCGAGTTCTCGCAGCGGGCCGCGGAGGCCCGGGTGGGCACGCCCCGGCTGGTCGCGGGCACGCAGATCGTCGACGCCCCGCACACCGTGAAGCACTCGCTGCCCGTGGCCGTCGCCACCGACGGCGGCATCGGGCTGGTCCTCGGCCTGGTGCTGGGCCTCGTGGTCGCCGCGGTCGCCTCGGTGGTGGGCGACCGTCCGGTGCTGCGCCGGGACATCGCGCGGCACCTGGGCGCCTCGGTCACCGCGGAGCTGTCCCGGTCGGCGCTGCGGCCGGGCCTGTGGCGGCGCCGGCGCGCACGCGCGGCGCGGGCCCGGGTCACCTCGTCGCTGGCCCGTACGGCGCGCGGTGCCGCGGAGCCGCTGGCGCTGCTGGAGCTGGGCTGCGCGCGCGGGGCGGGGATGCTCGCCCTGGGCCTGGCGCGGACGCTGGCGGAGGACGAGCCGGTGGTCGTGGTCGACGCCCTGCCCCGGCACGGCCTCACCGGCCGCCGGCCGGAACCGGGCGACCCGGAGGTGGTCGGCGTGGAGCGGGCCGCGTCCCTGCCGGCCGGCCGGCGCCGGATCGGCGTCGCCTCGGTGGCGCCCGGCGCGGCCTGGTCCGACCTCGCCGACCTCGCCGGCCGGGCCGTGCTGGTGGTGCGGGCCGGGCACGGCACCACCGCGTGGCTGCACACCGTGGCGCGGCAGCTCGCGGACCGGCGCGTGGAGGTGGCCGGTGTGGTGCTGGTCGACCCCGATCCGCAGGACCGGACGGACGGGACGCTGTGGGACGGGCCGTTCCCGGGGCAGCGCGTCCGCGACGAGGGCCGGCCGGCCCGGCAGGACCGCGGGAGCGCCTCCCACCCCGTCCAGGCGGTGGGGGACGGTCCGCGGCGGACTCAGCGGCTGCCGATGTGGGCGGCGCGGGTCCCGGACAGCGACCAGGAGGGGCGGTAGCTCATGTGCGGCATCGCAGGCACGTACCGGTGGCCGGACGGCAAGGCGGTCACCGACCGGCTCACCGAGACCCTCGCCCACCGCGGCCCGGACGGGTCCGGCGGCTACGCCCACGCGCTGGGCGACGGCGAGGTGCACCTCGGGCACCGCAGGCTGGCCATCCTCGACCTGTCCGGCACCGGCGCCCAGCCGATGGCGTCGGACGGTCTGGCCCTGACGTACAACGGCGAGCTGTACAACGCGCCGGAGCTGCGGGCCGAGCTGGAGGGCGCCGGGGTGCGGTTCCGGGGCAGCTCGGACACCGAGGTGCTGCTGGAGGCGTGGCGGCGCTGGGGCACGGACTGTCTGCCCCGGCTGCGCGGCATGTTCGCGTTCGCCGTGTTCGACGAGCGGACCGGCGAGCTGGTGCTGGTCCGCGACCAGCTCGGCATCAAGCCGCTGTTCCTGCTGCGGCGGGGTGAGGGGCTGGTGTTCTCCTCGGAGCTGAAGGCGCTGGCGGCGGTGGCCGGCGGGTCGCTGGAGGTGGACCCGGCGGCGCTGGTCGCCTCGCTGCTGTACTACTGGGTGCCGGACTCGCGGTGCGCGCTGCGGGGGGCGGAGAAGCTGCCGCCGGGCACCTGGCTGCGGTGCCGGCCGGACGGCTCCGTGCAGCGCGGGCGGTTCTGGGACCTGCGGGAGGTCGCCGCCGAGGGCCAGGAGCGCGCCCTGTCCGGTGAGCTGCCGGACCTGGCGGCGGTGGTGGAGGAGTCGACGCGGCTCCACCTGCTGTCCGACGTGCCGGTGGCGACGTTCCTGTCCGGCGGGCTGGACTCCAGCTATCTGACCGCGCTCGCGGCCCGCGACCGGCCCGGCATCCCCGCGTACACCATCGGGTTCCGGGCGGAGGACGCGCGGTTCGAGGCGATGCCGGACGACCTGCGCTACGCCCGGCGGGTGGCCGAGCGGTTCGGGGTCGACCTGCGGGAGATCGAGATCGCGCCGGACGTGCAGGACCTGCTGCCGCGGATGACGTACCACCTGGACGAGCCGGTCGGCGACCCGGCCGCGATCAACACCTTCCTCATCTGCTCGGCCGCCCGGGAGGCCGGGGTGAAGGTGATGCTGTCGGGGATGGGCGCCGACGAGCTGTTCGCCGGGTACCGCAAGCACCTGGCGAACCTGATCGCGGTGCGCTACCGGCGGGTGCCGGGGCCGGTGCGGCGCGGGGTGGCCGCCGCCGTGGACCGGCTGCCGGTCGCCACCCGGCGGCGCGGGCTGCGGTCGGTGCGGTTCGCCAAGCGGTTCCTGTCCTTCGCGGGCCTGCCGGAGGAGACCGCGTTCCGGCGCAGCTACACCCTGTACGACCGCGAGGAGCTGATCGGGCTGCTCGACCCGGACCTGGCCCCGGCGGTGGACGACGTGCTGACCGAGCACGCGGACGTCTACCGGGACAACGCCCTCGACGACTTCGTGAACCGCATGTGCCTGGCGGACGCCCGGATGTTCCTGCCGGGTCTCAACCTCGCCTACACCGACCGGTCGAGCATGGCCGCGTCGACCGAGGTGCGGGTGCCGTACGTGGACGTCGAGGTGGTCAGGGCGGCGTTCGCGGTCCCGGGCGCGCGCAAGATCGCCGGGCGGCAGGGCAAGGCGGTGCTCAAGGAGGCGGCCACGACGGTGCTGCCGCGGGAGATCGTGTACCGGCCCAAGGGGCTGTTCAGCGCCCCGCTGCGGGCCTGGATGAGCCGGGACCTCGCGCCGCTGGTGCGCGAGGTGGTGCACGACGGCCTGCTGGTCCGCTCCGGCTTCCTGCGCCGGGAGGCGCTGGCGCGCATGGTCGCCGAGGACGCCGCCGGGCAGCGGGACCACTCCAAGCACCTCTGGCACGTGCTGACCCTCGAGCACTGGTACCGCGACGCGACCTCCCGGACCGGCCACGACTCCCCCGCCCCGACGGCGTAGAGACAAGAGGAACTCCGTGAAACAGGTAGTGCAGAACTACAAGAGCGGTGAGCTGACGCTGCTCGACGTGCCGGTGCCGGGCTGCAAGCCGGGCGGGGTGCTGGTGCGCAGCGCCTTCTCGCTGATATCCACCGGCACGGAGCTGATGAAGGTGTCCGAGGCCGGCATGTCGATGCTGGGCAAGGCGCGTTCGCGGCCGGACCAGGTGGCGAAGGTCGTGCAGAGCGTCGCCGCCAACGGGGTGCCCGCCACGTACCGCAAGGTGATGGGCAAGCTCGACTCGTACACGCCGCTGGGCTATTCGCTGTGCGGGGTGGTGGAGCAGGTCGGCGCCGGTACCGACGACGTGAAGGCGGGCGACCTGGTGGCGTGCGCGGGCAACGAGCACGCGCTGCACGCCGAGCTGAACTGGGTGCCGAAGAACCTCTACGTCCCGGTGCCGGACGGGGTGGCGCCCCGGCACGCGGCCTTCGGCACGGTCGGGTCGATCGCGCTGCAGGGCGTGCGGCAGGGCGAGTCGCGGCTCGGCGAGACGGCCCTGGTCATCGGGCTGGGGCTGATCGGGCAGCTGGTGGTGCAGCTGCTGAACGCCTCCGGTGTGCGGGTGGTCGGCGTGGATCCCGACCCGGCCCGCTGCGAGCTGGCCGAGCGGCTGGGCGCGGCGGCCTGCGGCGACCCAGACTCCGCGGGCGTGGAGAGCGCGGTCGCGG
This sequence comes from Streptomyces sp. NPDC096105, assembly GCF_044763335.1. Lineage (NCBI taxonomy): Bacteria > Bacillati > Actinomycetota > Actinomycetes > Kitasatosporales > Streptomycetaceae > Streptomyces > Streptomyces sp. NPDC096105. The sequence continues at coordinate 105,031 of NZ_JBIWGC010000021.1, read as the reverse complement.
AACTCACCGGCGGCATGGGCGTGGACCAGGTGTACCTGGCGGCCGGCGGGAGCAGCAACCAGCCCGTCGAGCTGGCCGCGCGGCTGTGCCGGGACCGCGGCCGGGTGATCGACATCGGCAAGTGCCGGCTCGACCTGCCGTGGAACGCGTACTACGAGAAGGAGCTCGACGTCCGCTTCTCCCGCAGCTACGGGCCCGGCCGCTACGACCCGGAGTACGAACTCCAGGGCCGGGACTACCCGATCGGCTACGTCCGCTGGACCGAGCGGCGCAATCTGGCGTGCTTCCTCGACCTGATCGCCCGGGGCGCCGTCGACGTGGAGCCGCTGGTGTCGCACGTCGCGGACTTCGGGGACGCCGTGGAGACGTACCGGCGGCTTCAGGAGGGCGGGCTCGAGGCGGTGGCCGTGCTGTTCCGGTACCCGTCGGCCGGGGACCCGCCCGCCGTCGAGGCCCCGGAGGCGACGGTGCCCGAGGTGCGGCGGCGCGCCGCCCGGCCGGCTCCGGCGCGGCGCCCCGGCCCGGTGCGGCTGGCGTTCGTGGGCGCGGGGAACTACGCCTCGTCGATGCTGCTGCCGCATCTGGCGCGGCGCGACGGCGTGGAGCTGTCCACGGTCGTCACCACCACGGCGCTGTCCGCGGCCAACGCGCAGCGGAAGTTCGGCTTCGGAAAGGCCACCACCGATCTGGACGCGGTGCTCGGCGACCCGGCCGTGGACGCGGTGTTCGTGGTGACCCGGCACAGCTCGCACGCCGAGCTGGCCCGCCGGGCGCTGCTGGCGGGCAAGGCGGTGTTCGTGGAGAAGCCGCTGGCGCTCACCGAGGAGGAGCTGGCCGGGGTGCTCGCGGCGGTCGAGGAGTCCGGCAACGACCGGATCCAGGTGGGCTTCAACCGCCGGTTCGCCCCGCTGCTGCGGGAGGCCCGGGAGCGGTTCGGCGCCCGCACCGGCCCGGCGAGCCTGCGCTACCTGGTCAACGCGGGCCGTCTGGAGCAGGGCAGCTGGTACCTGCGGCAGGACACCGAGGGATCGCGGTTCGCCGGGGAGGGCGGGCACTTCGTCGACACCGCGAGCTGGCTGCTGGGCGCCGACCCGGTGTCGGTGTACGCGGTCGCCCCGGCCGGCGACGAGGACCTGCAGATCGTGCTGCGCTACCCGGACGGCTCCACGGCCGCCATCAGCTACGTCACCTCCGGTCCTTCGTCCTTCCCGAAGGAGACGCTGGACCTCATCGCGGACGGCAAGGTGCTGCGGCTGGACGACTTCGTGCGGGCCGCCGTGCACGACGGCCGGCGCCGGCAGTGGGTCGGCTCCCGGCTGCCGAAGGCCCGGGACAAGGGGCAGAACGCACAGCTGGCGGCGTTCGTGAGGGCCGTGCGGACCGGCGGGCCGATGCCGGTGCCGCTGGAGTCGCTGGCCGCCACCACGACGGCCACGCTCGCCGTGCGCACGGCGCTGGCGAGCGGCGTCCCGGTCACCCTGGCGGGGGCGCGATGAGCATGAGCGCGGGGTGGTACCTGCGGCGGCTGTCCCGGATGGGGCCGCGGGAGGCCGGCGGCCGGGCGGCCGACGCGGTGCGCCGGCGGCGGTGGCGCGCGGGGCTGCCCGGACGGCCGCCGGTGACGGGCGTCCGGTTCACGGCCGTGCTGCCGGAGGGCGCGCTCGCCGCGGTGGCGCCGGACGCGGTGAAGCGCCTGGTCGCCGAGGCCGACCGGCTGATGGCGGGGCGGGCCGAGTTCTTCGGGGTGGTCCGCGACGACATGACGGACCCGGACTGGCACCACGACCCGAGGACCGGGCGCCGCGCCCCGCTGGAGCACGCCTTCGACGTGCCGTACCGCGACGAGGAGGCGGTCGGCGACATCAAGCAGATCTGGGAGCCGTCCCGGCACCAGTACCTGACCGTGCTGGCCGCCGCGTACGCGCTCACCGGGAACGACCGGTACGCGGAGCGGGTGGCCGCGCATCTGCGGTCGTGGTGGGAGGCCGACCCGCCGCTGCGGGGCGCGCACTGGGTCAGCGGCATCGAGCTGGGCATCCGGCTGCTGTCGTGGGTGTGGATCCGCCGGCTGCTGGACGGCTGGGCGGGCGCGCCCGCGCTGTTCGAGGAGAACCCGGTGGCGCTGGACCAGATCTGGCACCACCAGCGCTGGCTGGCGGCGTTCCCCAGCCGGGGGTCGTCGGCGAACAACCACGCGGTCGCCGAGGCCGCCGGGCAGCTCGCCGCCTCCTGCGCGTTCGGCTGGTTCCCGTACTCGCCGCGCCTGCGGGCGGACGCGCTGCGCGACCTGGACCGGCACCTGCGCGCCAACACCTTCCCGTCGGGGATCAACCGGGAGCTGGCGAGCGAGTACCACGGGCTGGTGCTGGAGCTGGGCCTGGCCGCGCTGGCCGAGGCGGACGCCGCGGGCGTGGCCGTCCCGCCGACGGTGCGGCTGGTGCTGCTGCGGATGACGGACGCGCTCGCGGCCGTCGTCGACGACCGGCTGCGCCCGCCCCGCCAGGGGGACGCGGACGACGGGCACGGGCTGGTGCTGGACGGCCCCGGCACCGGCCGCTGGGGGTCGCTGCTGGCCACCGGGGACGCGGTGTTCGGCCGGCGCGACTGGTGGCCGAAGGTGCCGGGCGGTGACGTCCGCACCCCGCTGCTGGCCTCGCTGATCGAGCCGTACCGGAACGGTGCGGCGCGTCCGGAGAGCCGGCCGGCGCACTTCGCGGACGCGGGGCTCACCGTGCTGCGGGGGCCCGGGGGGATCTGGTGCCGCTGCGACGGCGGGCCGCACGGTTTCCTGTCGATCGCCGCGCACGCGCACGCCGACGCGCTGTCCGTGGAGGTCCGGCACGACGGGGTCGACGTGCTGGCCGACCCGGGCACGTACTGCTATCACGGCCAACCGGAGTGGCGGAGCTACTTCCGGTCCACGCTCGGCCACAACACGTTCGAGGCGGGCGGCCGGGACCAGTCGGTGTCCGGCGGCCCGTTCCTGTGGACGCGGCACGCCACGACGCGGGTGCTGGCGGTGGACACCGACGGGGAGGAGGCGGCGCGCTGGTGCGCCGAGCACGACGGCTACCGGCCGCTGATCCACCGGCGGCAGGTGGAACTGGCGTACGAGAGCCGCGAGGTGCGGGTGGTCGACACGGTGAGCGGCGACCGCCGGGAGGTGCGCCTGGCGTTCCACCTCGGCCCGGAGATCGGCGCGGAGCTGGAGGGGAGCCGGGCGCGGCTCACCTGGAGCCGGGACGGCGAGTCCCGCTCGGCGGTGCTCGACCTGCCGGCCGGGCTCACCTGGCGGGCGCACCGCGGGGAGAGCGAGCCGCCGCTGGGCTGGTACTCCCCCGGGTTCGGACGCAAGGAGCCGAGCACCACGCTGGTCGGCAGCGGATCCGTCGACGGGACGGCCGAGTTCACCACCGTCCTCGGGTTCGACGGCTAGGGGCTGCGATGGGTCCGCGTGGAGGAGGGGGCGTGCGCCGGTGGCGGCGCTGGGCGTCCGCGGCCGGGCTGGCGCTGGCGCTGGTGGCGACCGCCGGCTGCGAGCAGCAGCCCGGGACGGCGAAGAAGCCGGACGCGCGGTCGAGGCCGGACGCGCGCACGCAGCCGGGGGACACCGCCGGGGCGCCGCGGACCGTGCCCCGGGTGTGCGAGAGGCCGAGGCCCGGACCGGCGGAGGCGCCGGCCGGCGCGGTGACCGTGGACCCCGCGGTGCCCGGTGACCTCTCCGCGAAGACCGACGCCCGCCCGGCCGGCACCACCTTCTGGCTGCGGCCGGGCAGGCACCGTCTGGCCGACGACCGGTACGCCCAGGTGGAGCCCAAGGAGGGCAACACCTACCTCGGAGCGCCCGGCGCGGTGCTCGACGGCCGAAGGACGAATCAGTACGCCTTCGGCGGCGGCGCGCGCGACGTCACCCTCCGGCACCTGACCGTGCAGGGGTTCGTCGCGCCGCACGACGAGGGTGTGGTCAACCACGACTCGGCCGACGGCTGGGTGATCGAGCACTCCAGGATCCAGTTCAACTCCGGCGCCGGGCTGATGGCCGGCTCCGGCCAGCGGGTGCGGGCCAACTGCCTGCGCGGCAACGGCCAGTACGGCATGAACGCGTACAAGGGGTCGGGTCCGCTGCGCGACCTGGTGCTGGAGGGCAACGAGATCACCGACAACAACCGGCACGACTGGGAGCGGAGGCGGCCCGGCTGCGGCTGCACCGGCGGGGTGAAGTTCTGGGCCGTCGACGGCGCGGACGTGCGCGGCAACTGGGTGCACGACAACCGCGGCACCGGCCTGTGGGCGGACACCAACAACAACGACTTCCTGATCGAGGGCAACGTCCTGGAGGACAACCACGGGGCCGCGCTGATGTACGAGACCAGCTACAACGCGGTCGTCCGGAACAACACGATCCGGCGGAACAACTGGGTCGAGGGCCGGCGGTACGCGGAGCGCGGCGACACCTTCCCGTTCGCCACCCTCTACGTGTCGGAGTCCGGCGGCGAGCCCCGCGTGCGGGCGCGCACCGACGAACTGGAGATCACCGGGAACGTCTTCGAGGACAACTGGAACGCGATCACCCTGTGGGAGAACGCCGACCGGTTCTGCAACAGCCCCGCCAACACCTCCTCGGGCGACTGCACGCTGCTCGTCGAGGACATGGACCGCTGCTCGCGGCCGGGCATCGCCACCGCGCCGCTCTACGCCGACTGCCGGTGGCGGACCCAGCGGGTGGACATCCACCACAACCGGTTCCTGCTGGACAAGTCGGCGGTGGACTGCACGTCCGGGTGCGACCGCATGGCGGTGCTCGCCAACTACGGCACCTACCCGGACTGGTCGCCGTACATGGGCGAGAAGGTGGCCGACGCCATCACGCTGAAGCAGCACAACCGCTGGCGGGACAACGTCTACGAGGGGCCGTGGACGTTCGTCGCCCACGACCCGAGCGGGGAGCTCGGCTTCGAGGAGTGGCGGGGTGCGCCGTACCGGCAGGACGCGGGGAGCACCTACCGCGCCGGGGACGGTGGTTGACGTGCGGGTGGAGCACACGCCGAGGACGGTCCAGGCGGTGTGGGGGCTGCTGGTCCTCAACACCCTCGGCTCCACGGGGGCCGTGACCATCGTGCCGCTGCCCCGGTCGCTGATCCAGATGGTCACGATGGGCGCACTGGTCGCCGCGTTCGTGCTGGCGCTCGCCCTCAACCTGCGGCTGCGGGTGCGGGCCAGCGCGTTCCTGCTGCTGCTCAGCCTGCTGCTGGTGCCGAGCCTGATCTCCAGCGCGGACCTGAGCGCCGGCTTCGGGGCGCTGTTCCGCTGCGGCCGGTTCGCGGTGTTCGTCGCCACGCTGTGGCTGCTCAGCCGCTGGTGGGACGGCTCCACCGCGTTCGTACGGTTCCACGTCCGCTGGTACTTCCTGGTGCTGTGCTCGGTGGCCGCGGGGCTGCTGCTGTCGCCGGGCGCCGCCCTGCCCGACCTCTACGGCGGCCGGCTGGTGGGGGCGCTGTGGCCGCTGACGCCGCCGCAGATCGGGCAGTACGCGGCGGTGGTCGTGGGGCTCGCCGTGCTGCTGGTGCTGGGCCGCCGCACCGACGGGCGCAGTGCCGCGCTGGTGATCGTGCCGTCGCTGGCGCTGCTCGCCCTGACGCACACCCGGACGGCCACCATCGGGCTGCTCGCCGGTCTGGTGGTGGCGGTCGGCTCGATGATGCCGACCAGCGCCGTCGCCCGCCGCTGGTTCGGCCGGGCGGTGCTGTGCGCCGCCGTCGCCGCGGTCGCGTTCGGGCCCCTGCTCCAGGCGTGGTTCCTGCGCGGGCAGACCGAGGAGAACTTCTCCTCCCTCACCGGCCGGGCCAAGGTGTGGGGGGCGCTGCTGGACGCGCCCCGGACGGGAGCGGAGCGGCTGTTCGGCGTCGGGCTGGGCGACAAGTCGTTCGACGGGCTGCCCATCGACAACAGCTGGCTGGCCGTCTACCACGAACAGGGCCTGCTGGGCGTGACGCTGGTGGCGGCGTTCGTGCTGGTGCTGGCCACGGTGGCGTTGCTGCGGCCGCCGTCGCCGGCGCGGGCCTGCGCGCTGTTCCTGATCACCTACTGCGGGATCGCCTCGTACACCGAGGCCGGTCTGGGCGACGCCTCGCCGTACCTGCTGCACCTGGCGGTGGCGGCCTCGCTGCTGGTGTCCCCCGCGGCCCGGCCGGCGCCCGGGTCCGGGCCGCCGGCGCCGGAACCCGCACGGCGGCCCGTCGCGCGGCCGGTCCCCGGGAAGGAGGTGGTGTGAATGCACGTCATGGTGGTGCACAACCGTTACGCGTCGGCACAGCCGAGCGGGGAGAACAAGGTCGTCGACCAGGAGGTGGCGCTGCTGCGGGAGGGCGGCCACCGGGTCGGGGTGTTCGAGCGGCGCAGCGACGACATCGCCGCCCGCTCGCTGCCCGCCAAGGCCGCAATACCGCTGCTGGTGCCGTGGAACCCGGCGGTGCGCGCCCGGCTGGCGGAGCGGCTGCGCGCCGAGCGGCCGGACGTGGTGCACCTCCACAACGTCTTCCCGCTGCTGTCGCCCGCGGTGATCGCCGCCTGCGCGGACGCCGGGGTGCCGGCCGTCGCCACGCTGCACAACTACACCCAGGTGTGCCCGCCGGGCACCCTGCACCGGGACGGCTCGCCGTGCACCGCGTGCGTGGGCCGGGCGCCGCTGCCCGCCGTCCGGCACGGCTGCTACCGCGGCAGCGCGCTGGCGACGGTGCCGCTCGCGGTGAGCCTGTCGGTCAACCGGCGGCGCTGGTGGTCGGGCGTGGAGCGGTTCTTCTGCATCTCGGCGGCGCAGCGCGAGGTGCTGGTGGACGCCGGGATGCCGGCCGAACGGCTCGTGGTGAAGCACAACTTCGTGCCCGAGACGGACGTGCGCCGCACCGGTCCGGGCGAGCACCTGCTGTACCTGGGGCGGCTCGCGGAGGTCAAGGGTGTCCGGCTGCTGATGGCCGCGTGGGACGAGCTCGCCGCCGCCGGCGGGGTGGGGGTGCCGCTGGTGATCGCCGGCACCGGCCCGCTGGAGGCGGAGGTGGCGGCCTGGGCGGCGGGCCGGGACGACGTGCGCCACGTCGGCCTGTACGACCGGGTGCGGTGCCGCCGGGCCGTGGCGGAGGCGGTGGCCGTGGTGGCGCCGTCGACGTGGAAGGAGGCGTTCGGGCTGGTCGTGGTGGAGGCGATGGCGGCGGGGGTGCCGGCCGTCGCCGCCGGGCACGGCGCCTTCACCGAGCTGGTCGAGGACGGGGTGACCGGGCTGCTGCACCGGCCGGACGACGCCGCGTCGCTGGCCGCCGCGCTGCGCCGGATCACCGCGGAGGACGAACGCAACCGGGACATGGGCCGGACCGCCCGGCTCCGGTACGAGCGGGGCTTCAGCCCGGAGGTCGGGCTGGAGCGCCTGGAGGAGGGGTACCGCGCGGCGATCGCGGGACGCGGCGGGGCGGCCCCGCCGCGAGGGGACACGCACACGGGCTCGCGCCGGGGGGACCCGCGCGAGCGGGATGGGGGAAGCAGATGACACGTTGCCGACTGTGCGGTGCGACGGCGCTGGAGAGCGTCGTCGACCTGGGGGCGACCCCGCCGTGCGAGAGCTTTCTCGCGGCGGACCGGCTGGACGCGCCGGAACCGACGTACCCGCTGCACCTGCGGGTGTGCACGGACTGCTGGCTGGCGCAGATACCGCCGCTGATCACGCCGGAGGAGACGTTCAGCGAGTACGCGTACTTCTCCTCGTACTCCTCCTCCTGGGTGGAGCACGCGCGGGTGTTCGTCGAGGACGCGGCCGCGCGGCTGGGGCTCGGCGAGGACTCCTTCGTGGTGGAGGTGGCGAGCAACGACGGCTATCTGCTGCGGCACGTGGTGGACCGGGGCGTCCGCTGCCTGGGCGTCGAGCCGTCGGTGAACGTCGGGGCGGCGGCGCGGGAGGCGGGCGTGCCCACGCTCACCGCGTTCCTGAGCCCCGAGACGGGTGCCGCCGTGCGCGCCGAGCACGGGCCGGCCGACCTGGTGGTCGCCAACAACGTGTACGCGCACATCCCCGACGTCATCGGCTTCACCGGGGGCCTGCGCGCCCTGGTCGCCGACGACGGCTGGGTCTCGATCGAGGTGCAGCACCTGCTGACCCTCATCGAGGGGAACCAGTACGACACGATCTACCACGAGCACTTCCAGTACTACACGGTCGCGTCCGCGGTCCGGGCGCTGGCCAGTGGCGGGCTGACGCTGGTGGACGTGGAGCTGCTGCCCACGCACGGCGGTTCGCTGCGGCTGTGGGCCCGCCCCGACGAGGCGGCCGGCGAGCCGAGCCGCCGGGTGGCCGACGTGCTGGCGCGGGAGAAGGCCGCCGGGCTCCAGGAGCTGTCCGGGTACACCGAGTTCTCCGCGCGGGTGGCGAAGGTGCGCCGGGACCTGCTGCGGTTCCTGGTCGACGCGGCCGAGCGCGGCGAGACGGTCGTCGGGTACGGCGCGCCGGGCAAGGGCAACACGCTGCTCAACCACTGCGGGATCCGGCCCGACCTGCTGCCGTACACGGTGGACCGCAACCCCTACAAGCACGGCCGGTACACGCCCGGCACCCGCATCCCGATCCTGCCGCCGGACCGGATCGCCGCCGACCGGCCGGACTACGTGCTGGTGCTGCCCTGGAACCTGCGCGCCGAGCTGGTCGAACAGCTGGCGTACGTGCACGAGTGGGGCGGCCGGCTGGTCTTCCCCATCCCGGAACTGAGCATTGTCGAGGTCGAGCGATGAAGGTCGTACTGTTCTGCGGCGGTTACGGGCTGCGCATGCGCGCCGGGGCGAACGACGACATCCCCAAGCCGATGGCGATGGTCGGCCCGCGCCCGCTGATCTGGCACGTGATGCGCTACTACGCGCACTACGGGCACAAGGAGTTCATCCTGTGCCTGGGCTACGGCGCCCACCACATCAAGAACTTCTTCCTCACCTACGAGGAGACCACGTCCAACGACTTCGTGCTGCGCGGCGGCCGCACCGAGCTGCTGTCCACCGACATCGCGGACTGGACCATCACGTTCGCGCAGACCGGCATCGAGTCGCCGATCGGTGAGCGGCTGCGCCGGGTGCGGCACCACCTGGACGGCGACGAGATGTTCCTCGCCAACTACGCGGACGTGCTCACCGACGCCCCGCTGCCGGAGATGATCGACCGGTTCTCCCGCCGGGACGCGGGCGCGTCGATGATGGTGGTGCCGCCGCAGTCGTCGTTCCACTGCGTCGAGCTGGGCGAGGACGGCCTGGTGGGCGGCATCACCCCGGTGAGCGAGCTGCCGCTGTGGGAGAACGGCGGCTACTTCGTGCTGCGCCAGGAGATCTTCGACCACATCCCCGAGAACGGGGATCTCGTCGCCGACGGGTGTGCCCGACTGGCCAAGCGGGGAAGGCTCGTCGCGCAGCAGCACCGCGGTTTCTGGCAGCCGACCGACACCGTGAAGGAGCGTACGGCCCTGGACGAGGCCTACGCCCGGGGGGACAGGCCGTGGGCCGTGTGGGAGCGGCGGCGTGCGGAGACGGGGGTGAGCGCGTGATCCGGCTGGGCACCGGACGGCTGGAGCGGATCGTCGCGGTGGGCGCGCACTGCGACGACATCGCCATCGGCGCCGGCGGCACCCTGCTGACCCTGTGCCGGGCCCACCCGGGCCTCAGGGTCGACGCGCTGGTGCTGACCGGCGGCGGCACGGAGCGCGAGCAGGAGGAGGCCGAGGCGCTCGCCGCGTTCTGCCCGGGCGCCGACCTCAGGCTGACCGTGGACAAGCTGCCCGACGGCCGGCTGCCCGCGCACTGGGCGGAGGTCAAGGCGGCGGTCGAGGAGCTGCGTGCCCGCACCGGGCCCGACCTGGTGCTCGCGCCGCGCACCGAGGACGCGCACCAGGACCACCGCGGCCTGGCCAAGCTGATCACGACCGCGTTCCGCGACCATCTCGTGCTCGGCTACGAGATCGTCAAGTGGGACGGGGACCTGGGCCGTCCGGTGGTGTACCAGCCGCTGGCGCCGGAGACGGCCGAGGACAAGGTGCGGCTGCTGCAGGAGCACTACCCCTCGCAGCGGCACCGGCCCTGGTACGACCGGGAGGCCTTCCTCGGGCTCGCCCGGATCCGCGGCATCGAAAGCAACGTGCGCTACGCCGAGGCGTTCGCCGTCACCAAACTCACTGTCGACCTGGGGGGTTGAAACCTTGCGCGTACTGCTCACCGGACACCAGGGCTATCTGGGCACCGTGATGGCCCCGGTGCTCACGGCCGCCGGACACGAGGTGGTCGGGCTGGACGCCGGCCTGTTCGCCGACTGCGTGCTGGGGCCGGACCCCGCGGACCCTCCGGGGACGCGGGTGGACCTGCGGGACGTCACGGCCGGCCACGTGGCCGGGGTGGACGCCGTGATCCACCTGGCCGCCCTGTCCAACGACCCGCTGGGGGCGCTGGCGCCGGAACTCACCTACGACATCAACCACCACGCGTCCGTGCGGCTGGCGAGGCTGGCCCGCGACGCGGGGGTGCGGCGCTTCCTGTACGCCTCGACCTGCTCGGTCTACGGCGCGGCGGGCGGCGACGAGCTGGTGGCCGAGGACGCCCCGCTGCGCCCGGTGACGCCGTACGCCGAGTCCAAGGTGCGGGTGGAGGACGACCTGCACGAGCTGGCCGACGACGACTTCAGCCCGGTGTACATGCGCAACGCGACCGCCTTCGGGTACTCGCCGCGGCTGCGCGCCGACATCGTGCTGAACAACCTGGTGGGTCACGCCCTGCTGTCCGGTGAGGTGCTGGTGCTGTCCGACGGCACGCCGTGGCGTCCGCTGGTGCACGCCGAGGACATCGCCCGCGCGTTCACGGCCGCCCTCCAGGCGCCGCGGGAGGCGGTGCACGACCGGGCGTTCAACATCGGCAGCGAGGTCAACAACGTCACGGTCGCGGAGATCGCCCAGCAGGTCGCGGACGCGGTGGACGGCTCCAAGGTGGTCATCACCGGGGAGACAGGCGCCGACCCGCGCTCCTACCGGGTGGACTTCTCCCGGTTCCGCGCGGCGGTCCCCGGCTTCGAGTGCGAGTGGACCGTGAAGCGCGGCGCGCTGGAACTCGCCGACGCCTACCGGACGCACGGGCTGACCCGGGAGGCGTTCGAGCAGCGGTTCACCCGGCTCGCCGTGCTGCGCGCGGCGTCCGGCGCGGGCACGGTCGACGACACCCTGCGGTGGCGGTCGTGACCACGCCGGGCGAGGAGATGCACGCCCTGGTGGAGCGGATGTACCCGCTGTGCCGGAGCATCACCGGCGACGGGGTGCGCGCCACCCTGGACATCGTCGGGGAGCACCTGCCGCTGGAGGTGCACGAGGTGCCCACCGGCACGCAGGTGCTCGACTGGACCGTGCCGCAGGAGTGGAACGTCCGGGAGGCGTGGATCGCCGACCCGTCCGGCCGGCGGGTCGTCGACCTCGCCGACTCCAGCCTGCACGTGCTCGGGTACAGCGTGCCGGTGGCGGCGCGGATGCCGCTGTCCGAGCTGCGCCCGCACCTGCACACCCTGCCCGAGCATCCGGCGTGGGTGCCGTACCGGACCAGTTACTACAAGCCGGACTGGGGGTTCTGCCTGGCGCAGGAGACCCTGGACGCGCTGCCGGACGGCGAGTACGAGGTGCGGATCGACTCCACCCTCGCGGACGGGCACCTCACCTACGCCGAGCACGTGGTGCCGGGGCGGGTGCCGGACGAGGTGATCGTCTCCAGTCACGTCTGCCACCCGTCGCTGGCCAACGACAACCTGGCCGGCATCGCGGTGGCGGTGTTCCTCGCCCGGTCGCTGGCCCGGGGCACGCCGTACCACACGTACCGGTTCCTGTTCGCGCCCGGCACCATCGGGGCGATCACCTGGCTGGCCCGCAACGCCGGGCGGGTGGAGCGGGTGAAGCACGGGCTGGTGCTGGCGTGCGCGGGCGACCGGGGCTCGCTGACGTACAAGCGGAGCAGGCGCGGGGACGCGGAGATCGACCGGGTGATGCGCCACGTGCTGCGGACCTCCGGACGCCCGCACGAGATACGGGAGTTCACGCCCTACGGCTACGACGAGCGGCAGTTCTGCTCGCCGGGCTTCGACCTCGGCGTGGGTTCCCTCAGCCGGACCCCGTACGCCGGCTACCCGGAGTACCACACCTCGGCGGACGACCTGGACTTCGTGTCCCCGGAGGCGATGGAGGACACTCTCGCCGTCTGCCGGGAGGCGTTCGCCGTGCTCGACCGCAACCGCCGGTACGTCAACCTCAGCCCGTACGGGGAGCCGCAGTTGGGCCGGCGCGGCCTCTACGGGGCGCTCGGCGGCCGCAGCGACGCGCAGGAGGCCCAGCTGGCGATGCTGTGGGTGCTCAGCCTCTCCGACGGCGAGCACGGTCTGCTGGACGTGGCCGAGCGGGCCGGTCTGCCGTTCGACACCGTCGCCGCGGCGGCCGACGCCCTGCACGGCGCCGGACTGGTCAAGGCGTGAGACCGGTGGCCGCCGAGGGGGACGGGACGTCGACAGCGCCGGAGCGGCCGGCCCGCACCGTCACGCGGGCCGTCGCGGGCCGGCTGTCGTGGGGGCTGGCCGACCAGGCGGCCTCCAGCCTGTCCAACTTCGTCGTGGGCGTGTACGTGGCGCGCTCGCTGGGCCTGACCGCGTTCGGCGTGTTCAGCCTGGCCTGGGTGACCTACGGCGTGGTGCTCAGCGTCTCCCGGGGCCTGGCCACCGACCCGCTCGTGGTGCGGTTCAGCGGCGTGTCCGAGGCGTCCTGGCGGCAGGCGGTGGCCCGCTCCACGGGCACCTCGCTGGGCGTCGGCGCGGTCGTCGGCGCGCCGTGCCTGGCGTTGTGGCCGCTGCTCGGCGGCAGCGTGGGGGCCGCGTTCGGCTGCCTGGGCGTGGTGCTGCCCGGCCTGCTGCTGCAGGACGCCTGGCGGTACTCGTTCTTCGCGGCCGGCGTCGGCCGGAAGGCGTTCGTCAACGACGTGGTGTGGGGCGTGGCGCTGATCCCCGCCATGGTCGTGGCGGCCCAGGTGGGCACCGTGCCCGCGTTCCTGCTCGCCTGGGGCGGGTCGGCGGCGGTGGCGGGGGCGTACGGCTGGGCGCAGTCCGGCGTCCTGCCCCGGCCGGCCGGGGCCCGGGCGTGGATCCGCGACCACCGTGACCTGGGCTACCGGTACCTGGTCGAGAACACGTGCGTGAGCGGCGCGAGCCAGCTGCGCGCGTACGGGCTCGGCGCGATCGTCGGCGTCGGCGCGGTCGGCGTCGTCCGGGGCGCCGAGCTGCTGCAGGGCCCGTTCCTGGCCGTGCTGATGGGGCTGACGCTGGTCACCGTGGCGGAGGCGGCGCGGATGCTGCGGCAGGCCCCGCACCGGCTGGGCCGGTTCTGCCTGTTCCTGGGCGGCGGTCAGGCGGTCGCCGCCCTGCTGTGGGGCGGCGTGCTGCTGCTGATGCCGGACCGGGCGGGCGAACTCGTCCTCGGCGACGTCTGGCCCGCCGCCGCGGAACTCATCGTGCCGGCCACCCTCGGTGTCGCGGGGGCCGGTGTCGGCACCGGAGCGGCCGCCGGGCTGCGCGCGCTCGGCGCGGCCCGGCTCAGTCTGCGGTGCCAGATCTTCGCCTCCGTCTGCTACGTCGGCCTCGGGATCGGCGGTGCGGCCCTCGGCGGCACCGTCGGTTCCGCCTGGGGCGCCGCCGCCGCCTCCGTGTGCGGCTCGGCCGCGTGGTGGCTGCATCTGCGCGTCGCCCTGCGCGAGCACCACCGAGATCCCATCCGTGAAGTGAGGACGTCATGACCGCGCAACCCCGGCTGAGCATCGGCCTTCCCGTGTACAACGGCGAGGAGTACCTCGCCGAGTCGCTGGAGGCCCTGCTCGGCCAGACGTACGAGGAGTTCGAGTTGGTCATCTCCGACAACGCGTCGACCGACGGCACCCAGGACATCTGCCGCCGCTACGCCGCGCGGGACTCCCGGATCCGGTACCTCCGGCTGCCCCGGAACATCGGCGCCGCGCCCAACCACAACTACGTCTTCACCCAGTGCCGCGGCGAGCTGTTCAAATGGGCCTCGCACGACGACCTGTACGCCCGGGACCTGCTGAAGCGCTGTGTGGAGGCGCTGGACGAGCGCCCGGACGTGATCCTCGCGCACAGCGACCAGGCCGTCATCGACGAGGACGGCAAGGTCAAGGTGCCCTACGCGTATACGCTCGCCACCGACTCGCCGCACGCGCCGGAGCGCTTCCGCAGCCTGCTGTTCGAGCCGGGCGGCGACGACTTCTACGGGGTGATGCGGGCCGACGTGCTGCGCCGGGTGAAGCCGCACGACAGCTACCACCACGCGGACCGCACGTTCGTCGCCGAGATCACCCTGCACGGCCCCTTCCACCAGGTGCCGGAGCTGCTGTACTTCCGCCGCGACCACCCCACCCGCGCCGAGCGGGCCAACCCCTCCAAGCGCGCCCGCTGCGTCAACCTGGACCCCCGCCGGGCCGGACCGCTGCACCCGACGCCCCGGCTGCTCGCCGAGTACGTGTGGGGGTTCGTCTCGGCGGTCAGACGGGCGCCGCTGTCCGCCGCCGACCGGCGCGCCTGCTACCGGCACCTGGCCGCGTGGGCGGCCGGCCGGGTCCGTCCGGGCGCCGGCGAGCGGGTCGAGGACCGGGCCCCGGTGGACCCGGACGCGCTGGGCGTCTCCGTCGACGCCCTGGTCGCCGGCCGCGAGAGGAGGGACGCGTGAGGTCCCCTCGTGTGGGCATCTTCGGCCTGTTCGGCTCCGGGAACGTCGGCAACGACGGGTCGCTGGAGGCCGTGCTGGGCCACCTCCGCGCCGCGCACCCGGACGCGGCCCTGGACGCCCTGTGCGGCGGACCCGAGACCGTCACGGCCCGGTACGGGGTCCCGGCGGCCCGGCTGCACTGGTACCGCGGGGAGTACCGCACCGCCTCGCGTTTGAAGGACGTCGCGGGCAAGGGCGCGGGCAAGCTCGTGGACGCCTTCCGCATCGCGGCCTGGGTGCGCCGGCACGACGTGGTGGTCGTGCCGGGCACGGGCATCCTGGAGAGCACGCTGCCGCTGCGGCCGTGGGGCATGCCGTACTCGCTGTTCCTGGTGTGCGCGGCCGGGCGGCTGCTCGGCACCCCGGTCGCGCTGGTCGGCGTCGGGGCGTCCGAGACCGGCAGCCGGGCGGTGCGGGCGCTGACCCGGTGGGCGGCGCGGCTGGCCGCATACCGGTCGTACCGGGACACGCTGTCGCGGGACGCGATGCGGGCGACGGGCGTGGACACCCGGGGCGACGAGGTCTACACGGACCTGGTGTTCGCCCTGCCCACTCCCCCGCCGGGCGACCCGGCGGGACCGGGCGGACCGGTGTGCGTGGGCGTCATGGACTTCGGCGGGAACAACGACGAGCGGGACCGGGCGGAGGAGCTGCGCCGCCGCTACCTGGACGGCACCACGCGGTTCGTGCGCGCCCTGGCCGCGGAGGGCAGGCCGGTGCGGCTGCTCACCGGCGACGACGTCGACCGGCCGGTGACCGAGGCGATCCTCGAGGCGGTGGACTCGCCGCTGGTCACCGCCGCCGCGACGGCGTCCCTGGGCGACCTGATGAAGGAGATGGCGGTCGCGGACACCGTGGTGGCGACCCGCTACCACAACCTGGTCTGCGCGCTGAAGGTCGGCACCCCGGTGCTCGCCCTGAGCTACGCGGCGAAGAGCGACCGGTTGATGGCGGACATGGGTGTGGGCGAGTACTGCCACGCGGCGCGCGAGATCGACGCGGGCCGGCTGCTGGAGCAGTTCCGGGAGCTGGAGCGGAACCGGTCGGCGGTGCGGCGGACCCTCGCCGGACGGGGCCCGGTGCTCGCCGGGCGGGTCCGGCAGCAGTTCGCCGCGCTGTCCGCCCTGATCCCGGGGCCCGGCCCCGCCCCCACCCCCGCACGACAGGAGACCCCATGAAGGTGACCGAGGTCCCGGCGATCGCCGGGGCGTTCCTGTTCGAGCCGACGCCGTTCACCGACGAGCGCGGCTTCTTCTGCCGCACGTTCGACGCGGACGTGGTGCGTTCCGCGGGCATCGACCCGGACGCCTTCGTCCAGGACAGCCTCTCCCGGTCGGTGCGGGGCGTGGTGCGCGGCATGCATCTGCGGTCCGGCGAGGGCGAGGCCAAGCTGGTGCGCTGTTCCCACGGGCGGATCTTCGACGTGGTGGTGGACCTGCGGCCCGGCTCGCCGACGTACCGGGGCCGGGCCACGTTCGAGCTGTCCGGCGACACGCAGGCGACGCTGTACGTCCCGGCGGGCTGCGCGCACGGCTTCCAGGCGCTGACGGACACCGCCGACACGTCGTACCGGATCGACCGTCCGCACGACCCGGCGGAAGACGTGACGATCGCCTTCGACGACCCGGAACTGGCCGTCCCCTGGCCGCTGCCGGTCACGGCGACGTCCGAACGGGACCGCAAGGCGCCGGGCCTCGCGGAGGCGCTGAGGACGCCGGCGGGGCGGCGGACGGCGGTGAGGCCGTCGTGAGCGGGGAGGAGCTGCGGCTGCCGCTGTCGCAGGCCGTCAACGAACGGCTGCACGCGCTGGTCCCCGGCGGGGCGCACACGTACGCCAAGGGCGACGACCAGTACCCGCAGGACCTGGCGCCGGTCATCAGTCACGGGCGCGGCGCCCATGTGTGGGACGTCGACGGCAACCGCTACATCGAGTACGGCTCGGGGCTGCGGTCGGTGAGCCTCGGCCACGCCCATCCGCGGGTGCTGGAGGCGGTGCGGCGGGAACTCGACCGCGGCAGCAACTTCGTGCGCCCGTCGGTGGTGGAGGCGGAGGCGGCGGAGCGGTTCCTCGCCACGGTGCCGACCGCCGAGATGGTCAAGTTCGCGAAGAACGGCTCCGACGCCACCACGGCGGCGGTCCGTCTGGCGCGCGCCGTCACCGGGCGCCCGCGGGTGGCGCTCTGCGCCGACCATCCGTTCTTCTCGGTCGACGACTGGTTCATCGGCACCACCCCGATGCCGGCGGGCGTCCCGCGGGCGACCACGGACCTGACGGTCACCTTCCCCTACGGCGACCTGACCGCCACGGAGGAGCTGTTCGACCGGTACCCGGGCGAGATCGCCTGCCTGATCCTGGAGCCCGCCGCCCAGACCGAGCCGCCGCCCGGTTACCTCGCCGGGCTGCGCGACCTGGCCGACCGGCACGGCTGCGTGCTGGTCTTCGACGAGATGATCACCGGCTTCCGCTGGTCCGAGGCGGGCGCCCAGGGCCTGTACGGGGTCACCCCCGACCTCTCCACCTTCGGCAAGGCGCTGGGCAACGGCTTCGCGGTGTCCGCGCTGGCCGGGCGCCGGGCGCTGATGGAGCGGGGCGGGCTGCGCCACGACGCCGACCGGGTGTTCCTGCTGTCCACCACGCACGGCGCGGAGACGCACGCCCTGGCGGCGGCGATGGCGGTGCAGGCCACGTACGTGGAGGAGGGCGTCACCGCGCGGCTGCACGCGCTGGGCGAGCGGCTGGCCGCCGGGGTCCGGGACGCGGCGGCCGCGATGGGCGTCGCCGGGCACGTGGTCGTCCGGGGCCGCGCGAGCAACCTGGTCTTCGCGACGCTCGACGCGCGGGGACGGCCGTCGCAGGAGTACCGGACGCTGTTCCTGCGCCGCCTGCTGACGGGCGGGGTGCTCGCCCCGTCGTTCGTGGTGAGCAGCGCGCTGGAGGAGTCCGACATCGACCGCACGGTGGACGTGGTCGGCCAGGCGTGCGCGGTCTACCGCAAGGCGCTGGACGCGGGTGACCCGACACCGTGGCTGGGGGGCAGGCCGGTACGGCCGGTGTTCCGGCGGAGGGCGTGAGGCAAGCCGTCAACGCGCGCGGCGGCGCAGGGAGTCGGCCGTACGGTCGATTCCCCACGCCGCCGCCGGCACCACCGCCAGGGCGGTGCAGCAACCGCCCACGGTGTCGGTCGCGTAGTGCGCCCCGGTGGCGACCTGCGCCCAGCCCATGACGGCTCCGGCGGCGAAGGCGGCGCCCAGCGCGAGGGCGGTTCCGGCGGCTTGCCCGAGCCCGTGCCGCCCCGCCGCGAGCAGCGCCAGGGTGAGGGCCAGGGCGGTGAGGAAGGCGGTGTGCCCGCTCGGGTAGGCCAGGTTCTCGTCGCCGTGGATGGTGCGGGCGGCCAGTGGCTTGAGCAGCCGCGTGACCCCGACGGCCAGCCCGGGTCCGGCGAGGAGCAGCACGGCGGCGCGGGGACGGCGGGCCGTCAGGCAGCCGATGACACCGGCCGTGAGCAGCAGGAGCGCGCCCGCCGGGTCGCCGAGGAAGTCCGTCGCGGAGGCGACGTGCCACCACGGCGCCCCGGCCCCGTACGCCGCCTCCCCGATCCGCGCGTCCGTCCGGCCGGGCCCGTCGTCACCGGCGTACCGGACCCCGAGCACGACGACCACCGACGCGGCGAGGGCGGCGACGACCGCGAGGCGCCGGCGCAGCACCCCGGGCAGCACCGCCGCGGCGGTCGCCTTGCCGTCCGTCACCGTCACCGTGCCGTCCACCCCCGTGCAACGCCCCGTGTCAGCCTAACCGACGGTGAGGGAAGGGCAGTTGAGGGACGGACGGCGTCGAGGGGCGTCGGGCGGCGCGAACCGGCGGTACGCGGGCGCCGTTCACGCCCGCGTACCGCACGACGGCGGGGGCGCCGCTCGTGCACAGCGCGCCCCCGCCGTCGGCCGGCGGCCCCTCAGGCCGGGTGGTCCGGCTGCTGCTCCGGGGGCGTACCGCCGCCCCGGCCGCCGCCCTTGTTGCCGCGGTCGGTGCCGTGGGCGCGCCCGCCCTCGCCCCGGCCGGGCTGGGACGCCTTGCGGGCTCCGCTGTCCTGCGGCGTGCCCCCGCCCTTGTCGCTGCGCCGCAGCTCGGGCTGTTGCGGATTCGACATCGGCTTCCTCCTTGCGTCGCCTGCGCCTCGGTGCGCCTGCCGCTCACCGGGTGTCTCGTGTGCGCGGGCCGAAACGCCCGGCCGTCCGGATCAGTCCCGCGGGCCGTCGCCCGTCCCCGGCTCGGCCAGCCGCCGGTGGGCCGCCGCCTTCACGCCGTCGGGCAGCACCTTCCCGGCCAGGCCCTGCGCCTTGGTCATCAGCGACCCGGTGACGGCCTTCTTCTCGCCCTTCACGATCGCTTCGAACGCCTGCTCGGCCACCTGGGCCGGGGGGTCCTTCTTCATGGAGCCCATGCGGGTGTCGTCCGTCATGTCGGCCCGGTCGAAGAACTCCGTCTCCGTCGGGCCCGGCATGAAGGCGGTGACCGTCACCCCGGTGTCCTTCACCTCCTCCGCCAGCGCCTGCGCGAAGCTCTGCACGAACGACTTGGAGGCGTTGTAGACCGGCTGGAAGGAGCCGGGCATCTGGGCGGCGACGGAGGAGGTGAAGGCGAGGCGTCCCGCGCCGCGCGCCACCATCGCCCGCAGCAGCGGCTTGGCCAGCCGCACGGTCGCGGTGACGTTGAGGTCGATGACCTCCTGGTCGTCGGTGAGGTCGGTGTCCACGAAGGCGCCGCCCTGACCGACCCCGGCGTTGAGGACGGCGACGTCGACGGTCAGGCCGTCGAGCGCGTCGAGAAGCAGGAAGCGTCCTTCGCCGGTCCGCAGGTCGGCGCGCACCGCGCGCACCTCCGCGCCCGACTCCCGCAGCTTCTCCGCCGCGCCCTCCAGCTCCTCGTCCTCGGCGTTCACCACGAGGTCGTAGCCGTGCGACGCGAACTGTCCGGCCAGCTCGAGGCCGATGCCGCTGGACGCGCCGGTGATCAATGCGAGTGGCCGTGTGTCAGTCATGCCGGACGGGTAACCCCGCCGGTCCGGGTCACGCACCCCGCCCTCCCCCGACGTTTCCCGCCCGTCCGCCCGGTTACCCGCGCGGTGGCGCGTCCCGCACGTCCGGGGCCGCGCCGCGCCCCCTTTCCCGGCGCCGGGGACCGGCCGTCCGCCGGCGGGAGCAGAAACGGAGTCCGCATGGCCAGCACGAAGGTGTCCGACTTCATCCTCCAGCGGCTGCGCGACTGGGACGTCGACCATGTCTTCGGCTACGCGGGCGACGGCATCAACGGACTGCTGGCCGCCTGGGGCCGCGCCGGCAACGAGCCGAAGTTCGTCCAGGCGCGGCACGAGGAGATGTCCGCCTTCCAGGCCGTCGGCTACGCCAAGTTCTCCGGCAAGGCGGGTGTCTGTGCCGCCACCTCGGGCCCCGGCGCGATCCACCTCCTGAACGGCCTCTACGACGCCAAGCTGGACCACGTCCCGGTCGTGGCGCTGGTCGGGCAGACGAACCGCAGCGCCATGGGCGGCTCCTACCAGCAGGAGGTGGACCTCGCCGCGCTCTTCAAGGACGTCGCGTCCGACTTCTGCGAGACGGCGACGGTCCCCGAGCAGCTGCCGAACCTGATCGACCGCGCCTTCCGCACCGCGTACGCCCGGCGCACGGTCACCGCGGTCATCCTGCCGGGCGACGTGCAGGAGATGGACTACAGCCCGCCCACGCACGCCTTCAAGATGGTGCCCTCCAGCCTCGGCCTGGGCCGGTACGCGCCGGTCCCCGCCGACGAGGACCTCCAGCGGGCCGCCGACGTGCTGAACGCGGGCGAGAAGGTCGCCGTGCTGATCGGGCAGGGCGCGCGCGGCGCCCGCGAGGAGGTCGAGCGGCTCGCGGACGTGCTGGGCGCCGGGGTGGCGAAGGCGCTGCTCGGCAAGGACGCCCTGCCCGACGACCTGCCGTACGTCACCGGCTCCATCGGGCTGCTGGGCACCCGCCCCTCGTACGAGCTGATGCGGGACTGCGACACGCTGCTGATGATCGGGTCCAGCTTCCCGTACACGCAGTTCCTGCCGGAGCTGGACCAGGCGCGGGCCGTGCAGATCGACATCGACCCGCACATGATCGGCCTGCGCTACCCGAACGAGGTGAACCTGGTCGGCGACGCCCGCGAGACCCTGCGGCGGCTGCTGCCGCGCCTGCACCGCAAGGAGGACCGGACCTGGCGGGAGCAGGTCGAGAAGAACGTCACCCGTTGGTGGGAGGTGATGCAGCGGCGCGCCGCCGTGAGCGCGGACCCGGTGAACCCGGAGTACGTGGTGCACGCCCTGGACGGCAGGCTGCCCGACGACGTGGTCCTCGCCGCCGACTCCGGCTCGGCCGCCAACTGGTACGCCCGGCACCTGCGGCTGCGCGGCCGGATGCGCGGCTCACTGTCCGGGACGCTGGCGACGATGGGCCCCGGTGTGCCGTACTGCATCGGCGCGAAGTTCGCCCACCCCGACCGGCCGGCCATCGCCCTGGTCGGGGACGGGGCCATGCAGATGAACGGCATGATGGAGATGGTCACGGCGGCGAAGTACTACCGCGAGTGGTCCGACCCCCGGCTGATCGTCGCCGTGCTGAACAACGGCGACCTCAACCAGGTCACCTGGGAGATGCGGGCCATGTCCGGCGCGCCGCAGTTCGAGGAGTCGCAAGCCATCCCGGACCTGCCGTACGCGGACATCGCCCGGCGCATGGGCCTGGACGGGGTCCGGGTGGAGAAGCCGAAGCAGGTCGAGGCCGCGTGGGACCGGGCGCTCGCCGCGGACCGGCCGTTCGTCATCGACTTCCGCACCGACCCGGCGGTGCCGCCGATCCCGCCGCACGCGTCCCTGGACCAAATCGAGGCGGCGGCCGCCGCGATCCTCAAGGGCGACAGCGACCGCGGCTCGATGGTGCGGCAGGGCCTGAAGGCGAAGGTCCAGGAGATGCTCCCCGGCACCCGGCACCGCGCCGGCCGGCCGGGCGCGGGCCCGGACGACAGCGCCTGAGCCCGGTACCGTGCCTCCCGGGACCGCGCGCCCTCCACCTCTTCCGTCCGGCGTCCCCGGGAGCGCTCCGCGCCCGGCCGGGCGCGGGTCGCCGGCGGGCGGTGCGAGGCGCCGCCGCTCCGGGGCGGGTGCGGACACCCGCCCCGCCCTTTCGCCCCGCGGGGGCCGACTCGTAGGATCGACGGGTCATCAACACCGCGACGGGAGACAGGAAGCCGGTGCGAGTCCGGCACGGTCCCGCCACTGTGACCGGGAAGTGCACCCCCTTCCACGTGCCACTGCGCGCCGCGCGGGAAGGCCAGGGGGAAGCGTCGATCCGGGAGTCAGGACACTGGCCTGTCGCGGGCCCGTTCCGAGGAGCGCGGACTCCCCAGGAGGCTTCACGTGTACGACGGCACGTCCCGTCCCGCCCTGTCCACCCCTGCCCGCGGGCGGCTCGCCGTGCGGGCGGCCGCCGCCGCCCTCGCCCTCGCGGCCGCCCTGCTGACCGCCGGCTGCGGATCGTCGCGGGACACCGCCCAGGACGCGAAGGCGCCGGCCGCACCGGCCGCAGGCTTCCCCGTCACCGTCGACAACTGCGGCGTGCGGACCACGTACGAGAAGCCGCCCGCGCGCGTCGTCACCATCCACCAGCACCCGGCGGAACTGATGCTCGCCCTCGGTCTGAAGGACCACATGGTCGGCACCGCCTTCCCCGACTCCCCGGTCCTGCCCGAGCTGAGGAAGGACTACGCGTCGATCCCCGAACTGGCCAGGAAGGAACCGTCGTTCGAGACGGTCCTGGAGGCCGACCCGGACCTCGTCTACGGCGGTTACGGCAGCGCCTTCGCCGAGAACGAGGGCCGTTCCCGCACGGCGTTCGCCGACGCCGGCATCGACACCCACCTCAACCGCGAGTACTGCGGCAGGAAACGGGTCACGATGCGGGACACCTACGACGAGATCCGCACCGTCGGCCGGATCTTCGGCGTCCCGGAGCGGGCCGACACGCTGGTCGCCGGCCTCGCGGACCGTGTCGAGAAGGCCGCCGGCAAGGTCGCGGACGCGCCGAAGGTGCCCGTCTTCGTCTACGACAGCGGCGACCGGACCGCCTTCACCGCGGGCGGCAAGAGCCTGGGCACCGAACTGATCCGGCTGGCCGGCGGCGAGAACGTCTTCGCCGACCTCGACGACGTCTTCGGCGACGTCTCCTGGGAACAGGTCGTCGACCGCAGGCCCGAGGTCATCGCGATCTACGACTACGCCGGCGCCGGCAGCGTGGGACGGAAGAAGAAGTTCCTGCTCTCCCAGCCCGCTCTCGAGGACGTGCCCGCCATCAGGAACAAGCGGTTCGTCGTCCTGCCGCTGACCGCCACCCTGGTGGGCGTCCGCTCCGCCTACGCGGTGGAGGACCTGGCCCGCGGCCTCCACCCCGAGAGCTTCGCGTGACGGCCCCGGCCGTGGGGACCGGCACCGAGCGGGCCGCACGGCGACGGCACGAGGACGACGGGCGGGCCGGCCTGGCCGGTCTCACCGTCACCCTCGTCGTCCTGGCCGTCACCCTGGCGGTCTCCGCCACCGCCGGTCTGGCCATCGGGTCGGTGCGGGTGCCGCCCGGCCAGGTGTGGGGCATCGTGACGCACGCGCTGGGCGCCGGCTGGACGGAACCGGACTGGTCGCGGGCGCGGGAGACCATCGTGCTGGACGTGCGCGCGCCGCGCGTGCTCCTCGGGGCCGTGGCCGGGGCGGGCCTCGCGGTTGTGGGCACCGCCCTGCAGGCCCTGATCCGCAACCCGCTCGCCGAGCCCTACCTGCTCGGCGTCTCCTCGGGGGCGTCCCTGGGCGCCGTGTCGGTGATCGTGTTCGGGGTGACCCTGTTCGGGCCGGCGTCGCTGTCGGTCGCCGCGTTCGCGGGCGCGCTGGGCGCCCTGGTGCTCGTCTACGCCACCGCCCGCACCGGCGGCCGCATCACGTCGGCACGGCTGGTGCTGTCCGGTGTGGCCGTCGCCGCGATGCTCACCGCCGTGCTGGACCTGCTGCTGCTCGCCACCGACCGGGGCAACGAGGCCCGCGCGGTCCTCGCCTGGACCCTGGGCGGCCTCGGCGGGGTCACCTGGGACACGGTCCGGCTGCCCGGCGCGGCCCTGCTCCTGGGGGTCGCCGTCCTCATGGTGCAGGCCCGCAACCTCAACCTCCTGCTCGCCGGTGAGGAGGCCGCGACCACGATGGGCCTGGACGTGGCCCGCTTCCGCGCCCGCATGTTCGTCGTGCTCTCCCTCGTCACCGGCATCCTGGTGGCGGCGTGCGGCCCGATCGGATTCGTCGGCCTGATGGTGCCGCACATCGTCCGCATCGCCGTCGGCGGCGACCACCGGCGCGTCCTGCCGACGGCGGCCCTCGGCGGCGCGGTCTTCCTCGTCTGGGCGGACATCGCCGCCCGCGTCGTCGTGGCGCCCATGGAGATCCCCGTCGGCGTGCTGACCGCCCTGTGCGGCGGCCCCTTCTTCCTGTGGCTGATGCGCCGCACTGCCCGCCGGAGCACCGACCGGGGAGCGGTATGACCGGCACCGAACTCGTCATCGACACGGTCACCCTCACCGCCGGCGCGCACCGGCTGGTCGAGGAGGTCTCCCTGACGGCCCGCCCCGGCGAGGTCATCGGCCTGGTCGGTCCGAACGGCAGCGGGAAGTCCAGCCTGCTGCGCGCCGTCTACCGCGTCCTGCGCCCCGCGGCCGGCCGGGTGTCCGTCGACGGCGCCGACGCCTGGTCGCTGCCCGTGCGGCGACTGGCCCGCACGGTGGCGGCGGTGGTGCAGGAGACGGGCGCCTCGTTCGGCCTCTCGGTGCGTGAGGTCGTCGCCATGGGCCGCACCCCGCACAAGCGGCTGCTCGACGGCGACACCGCCGAGGACGCCGGTGCGATCGCGTCGGCGCTCGAAGCGGTCGACGCCACGAGCCTCGCCCACCGCCCCTTCGACCTGCTCTCCGGCGGTGAGCGCCAGCGCGTCCTCATCGCCCGCGCCCTCGCCCAGCAGCCCGCACTGCTGGTCCTGGACGAGCCGACCAACCACCTCGACATCCGGCACCAGCTCGAGCTCCTCGGCACCCTGCGGAGGCTGCCGGCGACGGTCCTGACCGCCCTGCACGACCTCAACCTCGCCGCCCGCTACTGCGACCGCCTCTACGTCCTGCACGCCGGCCGGGTCACGGCCTCGGGCCCGCCCGCGGACGTCCTGACGCCCCGCCTGCTGGCCGAGGTCTACGGCGTGGCGGCCGAGGTCGCCGTCCATCCGCGCACGGGTGCTCCCCAGGTGACCTTCCTCCCGTGACCGTGGAAGGGCCCCGTGAGCGGCGTGCTCACGGGGCCGGTGCGGCGACGGGATCAGCCGGAGACCGTGATGGTGGAGCTTCCGCTGCTCTGGTAGCCCTCGGTGGCCATGATCATGTAGTACCTGAACTGGCCCAGGTTCAGGCCCGCGCGCGCCCAGGCGTCGAAGTGGTTCCCGGTGGTGATGGTGCCGGATCCACTGGTCACCTTCGACCGGCGGACGCTCCAGTACTGGTCGAAGGTGCGGGTTCCCTCGACGGACGGGGCGTTGTACCGGGTCGTCCGGTAGATGTCGTACGTGCCGCCGTCGCTGGTGACGGTGCCCCGGTGCTCGCCGGTGGGCCGGTAGCTGCCCCAGTTGTCGACGATGTAGTACTCGACCAGCGGGTTCGAGGTCCAGCCGTAGAGGCAGCCGTAGCCGTTGCCCGACGGGTTGAAGTAGCCGGTGTACCGGACCGTCCTGCGTCCGCCGTTGTTCCAGCCCTTGCCGGCGACGAAGTTGCCGCAGTTGGTCCACCGGGTGCTGTAGCTGCCGCCGCCGTTGAGCGTCATGGAGACGGAGCCGCCGCCGTCGGTCCAGAACGAGTAATACATGCCGTCGTAGCCGGTCTGGTTGGTGGTGATGGTGGTGGCGGCGTGGGCGGTGCCGGGCACCAGCAGCCCCGACGCGGTGGCGAGCGCGGCGGCGCCGGCGCCGGCGCCGACGAGGAAGCCGCGTCGGCTCAGGCCGCTGAAGGGGGCGGGGCTTTGCCGGATCCGGTCCTGCTGCGTGCCGTCCTGGTGCATGCGTCCTCCCGATGAAGGTCGGTGGGGGCCGGGCGGCTCCTGCCGCCCGCGGCCTTGCATGGAGCGGCCACCGTCCCCGGTCGTGCGACGTGAGGGGAACGGGGACCTGCTGTCGTGCGGTGGCCACAGTTTTCGAAGGACGCCATGGGCCTGTCAACAGTTTCGACAGTCTTTCGGAAACTATTCTTCCAGCGGGCCACCCGGGACGGTACACATACGCCCAGGTCATCCCCGCTCACAAGGGCGTTACCGTGAAGCGTCGACGGAGGGGCGAGGCGCGCGCAACGCAAGCACGCACAGCTCCATCGAAACTTTCGAAGCGACTGTCACGGGTTCCGGGACATCGCCGCGTGGACCCGGCCGAAGCGCCCCGCAGCCAGATCCCGCCGCGCGACCGACCACCCGAGGACGGCCCCCTCCAGGCCGTGGACCGCATGTTCCCACCGGGCCGGACACACCCGGTCCTCAGGCCGTACGTCCCCGCCTTCCCCCGGACCCTGAGAAGGTCGTCGGCCCGGGGGTGTCATGGGCGGAATGACAGAAGCCCGGTGTGACAACGGAGCGGCGCGGGGAGCCCGTACCGACCATCTTCGCGCGGGCGGCAGTTGTCCCCGACGCTCGTCGCACGGCCTGCGCCGGGTCGGCCGACGGCCCGTCACCCGCCGCCGGCCGTGAGGACCGTCGGCCCGCCGGGCGGACCCGGCAGCCGACGGTCCCCCGGGTCAGGGCGCGGCTACCGCGAGCACGGTGGCGGCGCGTCCGCGGTGACGACCAGGGCGGCCTGGTCGTCGTCGACCGTGCGGCCGTCCATGAAGGCGCGGATGTCCTCCGTCAGGGTCCGCACGACGTCCGTCGCGGTGGGGCGGAGCGGGGCGGAGGCCAGGGCGTCGGCCAGTCGCGCGTCCCCGTACTGCTCCGCGCCCGCGGCCCGGCACTCGGTGATGCCGTCGGTGTACAGCACCAGGCTCTCCGCGGGGCGCAGCGTGAAACGGACGGCGTCGAGCAGGGGCGGGATGCCGATGCCGAGCAGGCCGCCGGAGGCCTCGACCGGGGTGACCGCGTGGCCGGCGTCCAGCAGGAGGGGCGGTGTGTGGCCCGCCCTGACGAGTTCGACGGCGAGTCCGTCGCCGACCGGCGTCAGGTGGCCGTAGACCAGCGTGACGAAGCCGTTGTTCTGCTCGGGGTTGCGGTCGTTCAGGGCTCGGTCGACGGCCTTGACGACGCTGACCGGGTCGTCGAGCAGCGGGGCGACGGCGCGAGCGGTGTGCCGGACCAGGGCCGTCGTGGTGGCGGCCCTGGCACCGCGCCCGCAGACGTCCCCGAGGACGAAGGACCAGCTTCCGTCCCCGCGGGAGAAGACGTCGTAGAAGTCGCCCCCGATGTCGAGCCCCTGGCCGGCCGGGTGGTAGAAGGCGGCGAGCTGCGCGCCGGGGACGTCGGGCAGGTCCGGCAGCAGCAGGCCGGTCTGGAGGTCACGGGCGAGGGCGGCGCGCTGCGCGTACTGGCGTGCGTTGCGCGCGGCCGAAGCGGCGCGGCGGGCCACTTCCTCCGCCAGAGCGATCCGGTGGCCGTCGAGGGACGCTTCGTCCGTCGCGTACAGGCTCAGCGCGCCGAAAGGACGCCCCCGGTCCAGCAGAGGCACGCAGAGGTATCCGGTGACGCCCAGCTCCTGCCAGAGGCCGGGACCGGTCGGGGTGCGGCGGGCCACTTCGGTGACGCCGGAGGCCAGGACCCGCGCGAGGGCGTCGTCCCCGGTGTCCGGGACGGGGCGGTGCGAGGCGAGCAGCTCACGAGCGCGCTCGCTCGTGGCGGCGGCCGCCACCCGCTGGACGCGTCCCGCCTCCACGACGTCCACCGCGGCGAGCGGGGCCAGCACCGGGACGGCCAGGGCGGCCAGCCGTCGCAGTGTCTGCCCCTCGTCCAGCGGGCCGGCCAGCGCGGTGCTGACGGCCAGCAGGTAGGAGAGGTCGTCGCGGGCCGCCTTCTCCCGGGCGTCGGCCGCCCGCCGGGCCTGTTCGGCGTGATGCCGCTCGACGGCGAGGGCGGCGGTGTCGACGAAGAGGCGGGCCAGCGCGAGGTGGATGTCCTGGGGGGCGCACGGTGTGCGGTGGTACATCGCGAACGTGCCCAGCACCCGCCCGTCACGGCCGAGGATCGGCGTGGACCAGCACGCGGCGAGTCCGGCCCGGCCGGCCAGGTCACGGAAGTCCTCCCACAGGGGGTCGCGGGCGATGTCGGTGACGATCACCTGCTGCCGCCGGTGGGCGGCCGTGCCGCACGAGCCGACTCCCTCGCCGATGGCGATGCCGTCGATGGCCCGGGTGTAGAAGCCGGGCAGGCTGGGTGCGGCACCGTGGTGCAGGCGGCGGCCGTCCTCGTCCGCCAGCAGGACCGAGACGATGACGCCGGGGGAGAGCTCCTCGATCGCCCGGCACATCCCCTCCAGCACCTCGGGCAGGGGCGCCTGACGGGCGATCTGTTCCAGGAGCGCGCGCTGCTCGGCGGCCAGCCGCCGGGCGTGTTTGACCTGAGTGGTCTCCACTCCGATCATGCGTACGCCGATGACGTTGCCGCCGGCGTCGCGGCGGGCCTCGTAGGTGAAGTCGAAGAACGCCTCACGGGCCTGGCTGCCGACACCGACGACGACACGGGTGTCGCGGCCGATGTGCCGCTCCCCCGAGCGGTAGACCTGGTCGAGCAGCCCGAGGAAGCCCTGGGCCTTCAACTCGGGCATCAGATCGCCCAGAGGCACACCGGTGCGTTCCCGCCGCCCGCCCCCGATCGCGGTGAAGAACGCGGGGTTCGCGGCCTCCAGCACATGGGCGGGACCCGCCATGGAGGCGAACAGCGCGGTCGACGTCCCGAACAGCAGCGACAGGTCCTCGTCCACGTCCCGTTCCGCCGGTGACGGGCGCGCCCCCTCCTCGGACCGCGGTTCCCGTTCAGCTCTCATCTCGTCCCCTCCACCGGCGCGTGCACCGGCCCGGCACTCGTTCCCCCCGGCTCCGGCCCGTGCCTTCGGCGGGAGCGTGCGACGTGACGTCCCGGCCGCGCGGGACATCACCGCGTCCGACGGGGTGGGGCGCGACCGGCCGGCGAGGCGCGCCCGTCCCGCGGCGGGGCCGTCCGGAGCGGCCGGGGCGACGGGCCGCCTCACGGCTCATCGCCTCGCCCCGCCGGCGGACCGCCCTCCTCGGCACCGCGGCGGAGCGGCCACGGGCATCACCCGGACGCGCCGGCGCCGTCGGCGGCACCGTCCGGGGCGACGGCGGCCAGCGCGTCGGCGACCGTGTCGTGGAGGGGGAGCAACTCGGAGATGCCGGTCATGTTCACCATGCGCACGAGACGGTCGGGCACGCTCGCGATGCGGAGCGAACCGCCCGCCTTCTGGGTGGCGTGCATCAGGACGATGAGGGTGCTGAGGCCGGTGGAGTCGACGAAGTCCACCTGGGCCATGTCCAGGACGAGGTGCGGAGCGCCTTGGCTCACGGCGGTCAGCGCCTGCGCCCGCAGCACGGGCGCGGTGTGCAGGTCGACATCTCCGGTGACCACGACGACGGCTGTGCGCCTCCCGGTGTATCGGACGGTCGTGTCGAGGGTGTCACTCACGTGAGACTTCACTCCTGGACGGACGGCTCTGGTACGGACGGTCTCTGTGCGGCGTGGCGCGTACGGCGGCGGGTGTCACCGCCGCACGGGCGTGCGAAGAGGAGGGGCATGGTGCGGTTTCCCCGTGCGGGTCGGGTCAATCCCGCGGTCCGTTCCGGGCGCCGGGGCCGTGAACGGTGGCCAGTTCGGCGAGACCCGAGACGGTGACGACGGGTTCGAGCAGCGGGGGAACGATCAGTTCCAGCCTCTCGGCGTGGGCGAACAGCACGCTCAGCCCTGCGCTGTCGAGGTATTCCACCTCCGTCAGGTCCACGACGAGGGGGCCCGGGTCACCGTCCAGGGCTTCGGCCAGATGACCGACGTTGCTCATGTCGATCTCGCCGCTGACGACGAGCCGGACGGTGCCGTCGGGGCTCCGTCCGGGTATGAGCGTGAGCGGGGTTGTCATCAGGCGATCCTCATCTGCATGTCGACGGTGGTGCCGGACGGGCCGGGAGAGACGGTGACCTGCTGCATCAGGGCGTGCATCAGGGAGATGCCCCGGCCGCGGTGAGCGTTGGTCTCGGGCCGTGGAACCTTCCACCGGCCGCTGTCGGCGACCGTCACGCGCAGGGTGTCCACCAGCGCCACGGCGCGCAGCCGCACGTCCTCGCCGGGGGCGTTGCGGTGGCCGTGCTCGATCGCGTTCGCGCAGGCCTCACCGGCGGCGACGAGAACGTTCTGCACGGTGTTCGGCGGCAGGTCGCACTGGGCGAGCCAGCTCCGCAACGCCTTGCGGACGGGGGCGAGCTGGGCGGACTCGGCCGGGAAGGTGATCTCCAGCGGCGCCGGATGGCGGTACAGCAGCAGCGCCACGTCGTCGTCGTACCCGCCTGTCGGCGCGAGCCTCGACATCACGGCGCTGGCGAGGTCCTCGACCGGCATGTCGCGGCCCTCCTGCACGGCGTCGCCCGCCTGCTCGATCCCCGTGCTGAGCGGACGCCGCCGGCGTTCGACGAGGCCGTCGGTGTACAGCAGCAGCGTGGCCCGGGCGGGAAGGGAGCACGCGGCCTCCGGGCGCGGCCGGCCCGGCCGTACGGCCAGGGGCAGCGCACGCCCCTCCTCCAGCAGCCGGGTGGTGCCGTCGGGGTGCACGAGGATGCCCGGCGGATGCCCGGCGCTGGAGTAGGTGAGCTCTCCGGTGGCGGGATCGAGCACACCGCAGAACACGGTCGTGCACTGCGCACCGGTCACGCCGGCCGCGAACTGGTCGAGCGCCGTGAGCGTCCGGGCGGGGCTGGGGTCCTGGAGCAGCAGGGCGCGGCAGGCGCTGCGCAGCTGTCCCATGACGCTGGCCGCCTCCAGGCCACGTCCGACGCAGTCACCCACGACGATGCCGATGCGCCCGTCCGGCAGGGCGACGGTGTCGTACCAGTCGCCGCCCACCTCCAGCGGGCGTGTGGCGGGTTCGTACCGCACGGCGAAACCGTCGGGAAGCCGCGCGGGGCCGAGGATGGCGCGCTGGAGCGCGATCGCGGCCTCCCGCTGCTGGTCGATCTGATGCGCCCGCACCAGACCCTGCGCGAGATGCCCGGCCAGCAGCGACAGCAGCAGCTGGTCCTCGGAGGTGAACGGCCGGTGTCCCCCCAGATCGACCCACAGGGCCAGCGGACCTCGCGGGTGTTCCAGCAGGACACTCGCGCCGTTGTCCTCCGGCACCACGGTGAGCGGGGACCGGCGACGCAGCGCCGCGAGCAGTTCCCGGCGCTCGGCCGGCAGGTCCTCCCACCGCAGATCCGCGTCGGCGGTCGTGAGCTCCGGCGTGTCGTCGTCGAAGACGGCGGCCACCACGTCGCGTGCGTGCCACAGCGACCGCAGCTCGTCCAGGGCCCCGGAGAGCGCCTCGGGCAGGCTGGCGGCGCGTGACAGCGAGGTGCTCAGCGCCGCGAGCGCCGTCTCGCGCTGGATGGCGTAGTGCTCGGCGGTGACGTCGCGGAAGGTGCCGACCGTGACCCGGCGGCCCGTGTCCGGGTCCTCGGCCTTGTTGTAGGTCACGGTTATCCACAGGCGGCGGCCGTCCCGGCGGGTGACCGGGACGGTGTACGAGCCCTGCGGGTTCTCCAGCAGGCCGGCGAAGGCGAGGCCGACCTGCTCGTGCGCGCCCGGATCGGTGTCCGCGTCCGGCCACCACGGATGGATCGGGGCGTACGGCAGGCCCTCGGGCCCGTAGCCGAGGATGTCGGTGAAAGCCGCGTTGATCTCCACGACGGCCCCGGACTCGTCGCAGACGAAGAACGCCTCCTGGAGCGAGTCGATGAGCGCCGTCCGCCAGCGCAGGTGGTGGCTGCGCAGCCGGGCCAGTTCGACGTTCGCGCGGACCCGGGCGAGCAGCTCGGCCGCGGCGAAGGGCTTCACCAGGTAGTCGTCGGCGCCGGCCTGCAGTCCCTCGATCGACGCCTCCTGCCCGGCCCTGGCCGACAGCAGCAGGACGGGCACCGAGGCCGTACGGGTGTCGCCACGCAGTCGCGCCACCAGCTCCAGTCCGTCCAGCCGGGGCATCATCACGTCGCTGACGACGAGATCGGGAATGCGCCGGCGGGCGGCGTCGAGCGCCGCGACGCCGTCGGCGACCGCGGTGACCTCGTACCCCGCGGCAGCCAGGATGCGGGTGAGGTACTCGCGCATGTCGGCGTTGTCGTCGGCCACCAGTACCCGTGCGCTGCGCGCGGGACCGGCGTCCGGCCCGAGCGGGACGGCTCCCGCTGCTTCCGGGCCGTCGTCGGGCGACGCGCCCGACGCGCTCACCGGGAGCCAGCGGTGGGCCTCGTGGACGTAGGGGTCGGCGGTGACCGGGGCCGTGGCGCCGGCCGGCTCCGCCACCGTGGAGCCCTCGGGCAGGTGCGCGGTGCCGAACGGCATCCGGATGGTGAAGGTGGTGCCCTTCCCCTCGGTGCTCTCGGCGTCGATCGTGCCGCCGTGCAGACCGACGAGTTCCCGCACCAGGGCCAGCCCGATGCCGCTCCCCTCGTTCGACCGGGAGCGGGCGTTCTCGATGCGGTGGAAGCGCTCGAACAGCCGGGGCATCTCCGCCTCCGGCACGCCGGTCCCGGTGTCGGCCACGGTGACCACGGCATGGGAGCCGGAGCGGCGCACGGCCACGCGGACCGCTCCCTCGAAGGTGAACTTCAACGCGTTGCTCAGCAGGTTGAGGACCACCTTCTCCCACAGGGTGCGGTCCACGTACACCGGTTCGTCCAGGGGGGAGCAGTCCACGTCGAAGGTGAGCCCGGCTCTCTCCATGGCCGAGCGGAAGACGCTGGCCAGTTCCGCCGTCACCGTGGCCAGATCGACCGGCTCGTAGCGGGCCTGCATCCGGCCGGCCTCGATGCGGGAGAAGTCCAGCAGCGTGTTGACCAGTTTGCCGAGCCGCAGCCCGTTGCGGTGGATGACGTCGAGTTCCGCCCGTATCTCCTCCCCCGCGTCGGTGAGCCGGGTGCGCAGTTCCTCGACCGGTCCCATGATCAGGGTCAGCGGGGTGCGGAGCTCGTGGCTGATGTTCGAGAAGAAGGTGGTCTTGGCGCGGTCCAGCTCCGCCAGTTCCTCCGCGCGCCGCTGCTGCGCCTCGTAGCTGCGGGCACTGCCGATGCCGGAGGCGATGTGCCCGGCCGCCAGCTCGATGAAGCCCCGGTAGTGGTCGTCCAGGTCGCGGTAACGGTTCAGGGCGGCCACGAAGAAGCCGTACGGCGCGCTGCCCTGCTGCAGCAAGGGCACCACGAGCGCCTCCTCGGGCGGCTCCGGCCAGCCGCCGCCGGGCAGTCCGTCGAACGGTGCGCCGGTCAGCGGGACCAGGCGCGTCTCGCCCTCGGCCAGCGCCGCCGCCGGCCACACGCCCTCGGAGCCGGCCACGGGAAGGCGCCGCGGTGCGGCGGGCAGCCCGGGGGTGACGCCGGTCGCGCCCGCCAGCCGGGCGTCGTCGCCGTCGAACAGGTAGGTCAGGGTGAAGGGCAGGTCCTTGGGGTTGCGGGACAGCTGCCGGTCGGCGAAGGCCAGCACCTCCTGCTCGGTGCGGATCACGCTGGGGTCCGAGCCCAGGTCCCGCAGGGTGGCCATGCGCCGCTCACCGATCACCCGCTCGGTGTCCTCGCTGACCACGCACAGCATGCCGACGACGTCACCGGCGTCGTCCCGCAGCGGGCTGTAGGAGAACGTGTGGTACGTCTCCTCGGTGTAGCCGGAGCGTTCCAGGAACAGGAGCAGTCCCTCGTCCCACGTGGCCTGCCCGGTGCCGAGCACGGCCTCGATGCGCGGGCCGATGTCCCCCCAGATCTCCGCCCACACCTCGTTCGCGGGCCGGCCCAGCGCCCACGGGTACTTACGGCCGAGCGTGTCCCGCCGGTAGGCCGCGTTGCAGAAGAACGTCAGCTCCTCGCCCCACGCCATCCACATCGGGAACCGGGAGGAGAGCAGGATGCTGACGGCCGTCTGCAGGCTCTGCGGCCACTCCCGCGGCGGGCCGAGCGGCGTGGCCGCCCAGTCCACTTCGGCGAGGTCCCGGCCCACCTCCGGGTCGGCGGTGAACACCTGTTCCCCGACCCTCGCTTGTGGCCTGCTCACCGACCGGCCTGAACGCTCCACGCGACACCCTTCCCCTCCTGCCGACCCCTACGCCTTGGTTCACCCGTCACCCTTCGCAGGGATACGCACACCCGCGGGCCACCGGTCGCGGGTCTCAGAATAATGGGCCTTGCACCTGCGCCGGAGCACCCCACCCGCACACCGCTCGCCTGACGGCCCGGCACCCGTCCACGGCGGGCCGCGCGAGCTCCGGCAGACCGTCGCGCCGACGGCACCCGCGCCCTTGGACCACGGCGGGGATGCCTCCGCCGAGGCGCGGAGGGCGACAGGCGGCGCACACCGAGCACCCGGAAGCGCTGGTGCGCGCGCACGCCGACGGCCGACGACGGCCTCTTCCCCGGTGTCGCCCTGCGGGTGGCGGTCACGTCGGCCCGCCGAGGGCAGGTCGAGGAAGGGCTGATGCGAAGCCGGTCGCTGCCCGTGAGTGCGGCACGTCGTCAGACGTCAGGATCGCTCTCTCCCGTACGCCGCCGGGTGAGCGGCAGGACCCCGGCCGCCAGGGCGATCCCGAAGGCGTCCGTCACCGGGAACGGCGTCACCCCCATGGCGACCGCCTCGTCGGCACCGACGTGGAGATCCAGGGCCGGCCATGTGGCGCCGACCACGTGGATGACGGCGTCGCCGAGGGCCATCAGGCCGATGGTGCCGAGTACGCCTCTGTCGTTGCCGCGGCGGGCGAGTTCGCCGACGAACGCGGCAGCGAGGACGAAGCTCACGATGCAGCCGACGCCCGGACCGCCCCAGCCGTGTCCCTGGCCGGCGAACCAGGGGACACCCGCGGTGCCCGCCGCCAGGCACAGCAGCATGGCGGCCGCTCCGCGCGCGGCTCCCAGCGCCGCGCCGGTCAGCAGGACGGCGAGGGCCTGGAGGGTGAGGGATACCGGGCTGAGCGGAGTGGGCACGGAGACCTGGGCCGCGAGACCGGTGAGAGCGGCGCCGCCGATGACGAGGAGGCTGTCGCGCACGGGGACCGGACCCGGCACGCGATCGGCGAGGACTCCGTGGCGGAGAACAGACGAGACCGTGGCGGTCGTCATGGGGGTGACCTCCGTTCCGCACGGACCGCGCCTTCCTGTGAAGACGCGTCAGGACCGGCCGACTTCTCTGTGCATGGCGTCCATATGGGCACTCGGCAGCGGTACGAGAATGAGATCCATTTCGGTAGGATTCCAGCCAGGTTGTCGGCTGCCGTGGCACGTCGCCCCAGCAAGCCCGGAGGCTTCTGGGAGGTGCCCATGGCACTGTGCGCGTCGCTGACAGCGACGGCGTCCCGCACGCCGGCGCAGCGGTTGTGCGCCCGCTCTCACCGCCTGCTGCCCGGACGCCTGCAGTTGGCGGGTGAGAGGTATGGCGGTGCGCCGGCACCGGTCCGGTGACCGCCCGTACCCCGTGTCCGGGACGGTGACGGCGGAAGGGCCCCGCGAGCGGTGTGCTCGCGGGGCCCTTCGTCGCGCCTGCCCGGTGAAAGGTGAGAAGACGATCACGAGCAGGACGACGGGGCGGCTACAGCGTCACGGCTCGAGCAGCGGGCCGCCGCCGCGCTCCTCGGCGGCGGCGTAGCGCCTGGCCACGTCCTGCCAGTTGACGACGGCCCACATGGCGTCGATGAAGTCGGCCTTCTGGTTCTTGTACTGGAGGTAGAAGGCGTGCCCCCAGGCGTCGAAGACCAGGATCGGGGTGGAGCCCTGGCCGACGTTGCCCTGGTGGTCGTAGACCTGCTCCACGATCAGCCGCCCGCTCAGCGGCTCGTACGCGAGCACGCCCCAGCCCGAGCCCTGCGTGGTGGCGGCGGCCTTGGACAGCTGGGCCTTGAAGCCGGCGAAGGAGCCGAAGGACTCCTTGATCGCCTCGGCCAGGTCCCCCACGCCGTCCTGGGCGAGCGGCTCGCCGCCGCCCTCCTTCGGTCCGGTCATGTTCTGCCAGTGGATCGAGTGCAGGATGTGGCCCGAGAGGTGGAAGGCCAGGTTCTTCTCCAGGCCGTTGACCGAACCCCACGACTCCTTGTCGCGCGCCTCGGCCAGCTGCTCCACGGCGTCGTTCGCGCCCTTCACATAGGCCGCGTGGTGCTTGTCGTGGTGCAGCTCGATGATCTCCGGGCTGATCACCGGTGCCGGCGCCGCGTAGTCGTACGGAAGCTCCGGGAGCGTGTGAAGCGCCATGTCCAACGTCCTCCGACATTATTGCGAGTCATGTGCAACTGCACGCCAATAGCAAGAACCTTGTTGCACACTATGCGCGACAACCGGGCCCGCAGGAAGGAGGGCCATGGGCTTTCCGGCCTCCTCGTGGCGGGCCGGGGCCCGGAGGGCGGAGCGTGCGAAGACGCCGGTGGCGGTGATCAGCGGGAACGCGCCCGTGGACGCTCGTCCTCCGCCGGGTCCGGCCCCGCGGCCGGACAGCGGTGTGCCCTCGCCACCGCAGCATCGAGGCCGCTGTGACGAGGGCACGCGCGGAGTCAGTGTCCGGGGACGACGCCCGACAGTTCGTTGGTGCTCTCCGGCAGGGTGACGGAAGTGATCTTCTTCCCCGTCTCCACGTCGATGGCGTGCAGCGCCTTCTTACCGGGCTCGGAGACGTACGCGACGTGTCCGCGGACGAACAGGGTGGGCCGGGCCTGCTGCCAGTCCAGCGGCTCCTGCCACTGGCCCACGGCGGGGATCTTCTTCTCGACCTTCCCGGTGTTCGGGTCGATGACGTGGACGGCACCGTCGGTGCCGAGGACCAGGGCCTCGCCGTGCGGGCCGCGGGCCAGCGAGCGGAAGGAGTAACTGGTGCCCAGGTCGACCAGGCGCAGCTTCTTCTTCTCGGTGTCGATGAGGGAGATGCGGGTGGGACGCTCCAGCTCGGCCTCCGGGTCGGTCTTGTAGTCGCCCAGGAGGACCGGCGAGACGTCGCTGCCGGCCTGGTTGCCGATGCGGCCGTAGTCGTCGGGTGCGTCGATCTTGGTGAACTCGCCGTCCTTGTAGATCAGGATGCCGTCCTCGCAGCCGACGGCGACGGCTTCGTTCTCGGCCGCCGCCTCGCCGTGGACGCCGGGGCAGTTCTCGTTGCGCGCGATCTCCTTGCCGTTCTCGCCCAGCACCAGCGCGCCGGTGCGCTTCTCCTCGGTGCCCAGGGTGCTCAGGAGTTCGCCGTCGGCCAGCTCGATGGCGACGCCGTGATGCGGCTCGGCGGAGGTGTAGGTGCGCCCTTCCGGCTTCTTGCCGGTGCTCAGGTCGGCGGGGTCGAAGACGTTGACCTCTCCGGTGCCGTCGGTGAAGAGCACCGTCTTGCCGGCGTGACGGACCACGTGGCCGGGCTTGGCGCCCTTGTACTCGATGCCGGTGAAGGCCTGGCCGGTGGCGTCCAGGACGCGGAAGCCGCTGTCGGTGGAGACGACGACGTGGTCCTCGTCGCCCGCGGGGTTGACCCGGTTGAAGCCGGGAAGCTCGATGGTCCTGGCGAGCTTCAGGCTTTCGCCGTCGAGGATGTACAGGCCGCCGTCGAAGGTGGCGACCAGCGGGTCCTTGACCGCCACGGCGGGCGTGGCGCTCGCGGTTCCGTCGGACTCGGCGCCGGTGGCGGAGGAGTCCTCTCCGCCGCAGGCGGTCAGGACGGTGGAGACCGCCAGGGCCAGTGCCGTGCCCGTGAGGGCTCTGCCGCGTATCGACTTGTTCATCAGCGTGTTCCTTTCTGCACCGCGCGGTGGCGGCATGGGGGCATGACGTGCCGGCGTCCGATGGCCGGTGCGCCGGGAGGCTCGGAGGGTCAGTCGCCGGTCAGGCCGGCGACCATGGCGGTGGTGTTGGCGCGCATCATCCGCAGGTAGGTGTCGGCGCCCCCGCCCTCGGCGGTCAGGGACTCCGAGTGGAGCTCGACGACGCGAACCCCGCCGCCCATCTCCGTCCGCAGCACCTCGGCGAGCCGTCCGGGCTGGGAGGAGTCGGCGAAGACGGTGCGTACGCCCGCCCTCTCCATCGCCTCGGTGAGGGAGCGCAGGTCCGAGGAGCTGGGTGAGGCCAGCGTGGTGCCGCTGGGGATGACCGCGCCGATCACCTCGAAGCCGAAGCGGTCGGCGAGGTAACCGAAGACGTGGTGGTTGGTGACGAGGACCCGCCGGTCTGCGGGCACCCGGCCGAAGGACTTCTCCATCCAGGTGGTGAGCTCCGCGAGGTGCTTCGCGTAGCGGTCGGCGTTGGCGCGTATCGTGTCGGCGTCGACGCCGTCGACGTGCTTGATGATCTGGTCGGCCATCAGGCCGGTGACCTTGCGCACCCGGTCGGGGTCGGTCCAGAAGTGCGGGTCGGGCTGCCCTGCCTCGCCCTCGGGGCCGCCGTCGTCGGCGGTGTGGAAGGCGAGCGGGTCGGCCGCCTCGCCGGCCGCGAAGGTCGCGACCCCGGACTCGCGGGCGGCGGCCACGTGCCGCAGGACGTTCTCCTCCAGGCCCAGGCCGTTGTAGACGACCAGGTCGGCCTGTTCCAGTTCGGCTGCCTGCACCGCCGACAGACCGAAGGAGTGCGGGTCGGCGTTGGGCTTCATCAGGACGGTGACGTCGGCCTCGCCGCCGACGATCTTCCGGGTGACGTCGCCGAGGATGTTGGTCGTGACGACGATGCCGGGACGGTCGCCGCCGGTGGTGCAGGCGGTGGCGGTCGCGGCTGTCACGAGGGCGAGCAGGCCCGCGATCAGGTGGCGCAGGCGTGCGATGCCCACCCGCGCGCGCTGCTTCGTCTCGGTACGGCTCATCGTCCGGTCTCCGCCATGAGGACGGGCTTGACGTCCAGGTCGAAGGAGCGCGCGATGCGCAGGCCGTCGTTGTAGTCGATCTCGAACACCCTCCTGCCCTCCGGGTCGTTGACGTAGGCGCGGCTGCGGTCGACCTCGATGACGGGGGCGCCGCCGTCGGCGCCGGCCCGTTTCCGGTCTGTCAGCAGCGGCTCGGTCCGCGCGGTCCGCTTCCCGGTGGCGATGTCGTAGCCGTGCAGCGAGCCGTCGGTCTCCAGGACGAGCAACGGGGAGCCCTCCCCGGCCGTGTTGGCCGCGACGACCGGCCCGGTGTCCACCCGTGTCCAGGTCCGCTCGGTGACGTCGAGGACCCAGACGGCGTCTCCGGCCGCGGCGGTGAGGGTGTCGCTGCCGGGGCGGTGGCGGAAGACGGTGGCCCGCTCCTTCGCCGGGACATCCTGTCCGTACGGGATCTCCTCGGCGGTGAAGGCGCCGCTCCGAGCCCGGACGAGCAGGGCGCCGTCGGCGCAGCCGAGGATCACGCCGCGCCCGGTGACGGCGTCGCCCCGGGGCTCCTCGCACGTCACGTCCGGTGAGGCGACGCGCTCTCCCTCGCGGTCGAGGACGACGAGTCCGGTCGTGCCGCCCTTGTCCGCGAAGGCCAGCAGGTGCTCCTCGTACGGGACGACGGCGCCGGTGTAAGTGCCCGGCAGCGTACGGGAAGACGCGATCCGTCCCTTCTCCAGCTCGCCGCGGTCGTAGAGGAGGGCGCGGCCGTCCTCGTCGGTCACCGCGGTCACGGCGGCGTCGCTGCGCACCTGGGCCCGGCTGCCCGCGGGAAGCTCACCGACGTCCCGTGCCGCCGCGCTGTAGTAGTGGACGTGGTCCCCGTGGTCCACCATCCAGGCTCCGCCGTCGAGGACGTGCGTGCCGCCGGGCGTGTGGAGGTAGCCGAACCTGCCGTCCGTCCACAGCCGGACGGCGTCCTTCACCGGGGCCGTCCTGTGCGCCTTGCCGGTGATGAGGTCGAGGATCCTGGTGTCGCCGCTGTCGGGGTCGTTCAGGAGGAGCCGGGACTGCTGCTCGGCGGCCTCCCGGGCTCCTTCGACGTACCCGTGCGGGGTCACGGACGGGGAACTCGCGGCGGGCCGTGCGGCGCTGTTCCCCTCTCCCGCGCAACTCGTGGTGAGCAGCGCGGTGAGCACCAGTGCGGCCGATGCCCACGGAGTGACGTTTCTGCGGACGGTCATGACGATCGCCTCGGCTTCTTTCAGTTGACTTCGAGTACGGGGACCGGGGCGTGGACGCGGCGCGTACGGCGGTCACGCAGGCCGGACAGCAGGTGGGAGAGGAAGAACAGGCTCACCGCGAGGGCGGCGACGGTCGCGCCGGCCGCGGTGCTCAGGTGCCAGGACAGCAGCAGGCCGCCGAACGTGGCCGAGGTGCCGAGCAGGGCGGCGAGCGCCATGACCCCGCGCACGGAGCGGGCCCAGGGCAGGGCGGCCGCCGGCGGCGCGATGAGCAGCCCGAGGACCAGCAGTGTTCCGACGATGTGGAACGAGGCGACGATCGCCAGACCGAGCAGGCCGAGCAGCACCGCGTGGGCCAGGCGCGGCCGCAGCCCCAGGGTGTGGGCCTTGCGCTCGTCGAACGCCAGGGCCAGGAAGGCACGGTGGCCCAGCACCGACACCACCAGCGCCACGAGCAACGCCGCCGCGAGCACGAGGAGGTCCTGCTGCCGGACGGCGAGAACGTCGCCGAAGAGGAAGCCGGTCAGGTCGACCGCGAAGGACTGCGAGCGCGACACGATGATCACGCCGAGCGAGAGCATGCCCACGAACAGCAGCCCGATGCCGGTGTCCTGGGACAGCCTCGGCGTACGGCCCAGCACGGTGACGCCGGCCGTCATGACGGCGGCGCTGACCACCGCGCCCGCCATCGGATTCCCCCCGAGGAGCGCGGCCGCCGCGACACCGGGAAGCAGCCCGTGGGACATGGCGTCACCGAGGAAGGCCATCCCCCTCAGCACCACCCAGGTGCCCGCCAGCGCGCAGATGGCGGATACGAGCGTCCCGCCCCACAGGGCCCGCTGCACAAAGGTCACCTCGAACGGGACCGTCAACCATTCCATGGCCAGGAGACTACAATGAAAATCATGTTCAAAAAACCGCCCCCTTCCCCCGCCCCGTCCCTCGGCCGGGCCGCCCGCATCCGCTTCTCGGAACTGTGCGCCGGCTATCCGGGGCGCCCGGTGCTCCGTCAAGTCACCGGAGAGATACCCGAGTCGGCCACGACGGTGCTCGTCGGCCCGAACGGCAGCGGCAAGTCGACCCTGCTCGGCGTGCTCGCCGGTGTGATCAAGCCGACGTCCGGCGCCCTCCTCCGCACCGGCGGCCGGCCGCCCGCCTTCGTACCTCAGCGCGGAGCGGTCGGTGACACCCTGCCGCTCACCGTTCGGCAGACCGTGGAGATGGGGCGCTGGGGCGAGCGCGGCCCGTGGCGCCGGCTGACCGCACGGGACCACGCGACCGTGGACACGGCGCTCGGCCGGCTCGGCATCGGCGACCTCGCCTCACGTCAGCTGGGCGAGCTCTCGGGCGGGCAGCGCCAACGCGCTCTCATCGCCCAAGGACTGGCGCAGGAGTCGGACCTGCTGCTCCTCGACGAGCCGACCACCGGCCTGGACCCGGAGGCGAGGGAGCGGATCGGGGCACTGCTGACGGCGCTCGCCGCCGACGGGGTGACGGTCGTCCAGGCCACGCATGACCTCGAGGTGGCGCGCGCGGCGGACACCTGCCTCCTGCTCCAGGACGGTCACCTCGCCGGGCAGGGGCGTCCGGAGCAGGTTCTCACCACGTCGGCGCTGACCCGGGTCTGGCAAGCGCTCTGAGGAGCCCGGCACACGCGACCGCGCAGGCGGGCCGGCACAGCCGGCCGGCGCGTGGGGCCCGGGTGTGCCACCGGGACAGCGGGCCCGGTCCTGTGCGACCGCCGGCCCGGTCCGCGTTCACGCCGAGGGCGGACATCAGCAACGGCTCGTCGCCGGGGTCCGCCTCGTACGCGTCGGCGCCCGGCCCCGGACATCTGCCGGGCTATGGCTCAGGCGTCGATGATGACGGGGATGATGAGGGGCTTGCGACGGTAGGTACGGAACGCCCAGTTCGCCACGGCACGGGCGATGAGCTGTTCGAGCTGGTGCGCGTCCCCGACGCCTTCCTCGGCCGCGGTGGCCAGGGTCTTCTCGATGACGGGGACGACCGGTTCGAAGGTGGTGTCGTCGTGGACGAAGCCGCGGGCCAGGAAGTCGGGGGCCTCGGCGAGGGCGCCGGTGTCCGCGTCGACGATCGCCACCACCGTGACGACGCCTTCCTCCGCGAGGGTGAGGCGGTCCTTGAGGGACGCTTCGGTGGCGCCGCCGACCTCCATGCCGTCCACGTAGACGTTGCCGGCGGGGACCTTGCCGGTGATGGACGCGCGCCCGTCGACGAGGTCGACGACGACACCGTCCTCGGCGATGACGACCCGGTCGGGATCGACGCCGGTACGGATGGCGAGGTCGCCGTTGGCCCGCAGGTGGCGCCATTCGCCGTGCACCGGCATGACGTGGCGGGGTTTGACGATGTTGTAGCAGTAGACGAGTTCGCCGGCACTGGCGTGCCCGGAGACGTGCACCTTGGCGTTGCCCTTGTGGACCACGTGGGCGCCCCACCGGGTGAGTCCGTTGATCACCCGGTAGATGGCGTTCTCGTTGCCGGGGATGAGGGAGCTGGCGAGCAGGACGGTGTCGCCCTTGCCGATGCGGATCATGTGGTCGCGGTTGGCCATCCGCGACAGCGCGGCCATCGGTTCGCCCTGGGAGCCGGTGCACACCAGAGTGACCTTGTGGTCCGGGAGCTTCTCCAGCTCCTTCGTGCTCACGACCAGACCGGAGGGGACCTTCAGGTAACCCAGGTCC
The DNA here is from genome assembly GCF_044763335.1 of Streptomyces sp. NPDC096105. Classification (NCBI taxonomy): domain Bacteria; kingdom Bacillati; phylum Actinomycetota; class Actinomycetes; order Kitasatosporales; family Streptomycetaceae; genus Streptomyces; species Streptomyces sp. NPDC096105. The sequence goes on along the minus strand of NZ_JBIWGC010000021.1, from coordinate 62,210 downwards.
CGGGCGATGCCCATGTTGCGGACCATCGACCGGCCGACGAAGGCGACCTTCCGGCCGTGCTGGTGGGCGGCGTCCAGGACCTGCTGGATGCGGTGCACATGGCTGGCGAAGCTGGAGACGATGACCCGGCGCGGCGCGGTGCGCATCACCTGCTCGATCGCCGGGTTCAGCTCACGCTCGGAGGTGGTGAAGCCGGGCACTTCGGCGTTGGTGGAGTCGGTGAGGAACAGGTCCACGCCCTCCTCGCCGAGGCGGGCGAAGGCGCGCAGATCGGTGATGCGGTCGTCGAGGGGGAACTGGTCCATCTTGAAGTCGCCGGTGTGCAGCACCATCCCGGCCCCGGTGCGGATCGCGACCGCGAGGCTGTCGGGGATGGAGTGGTTGACCGCCACGAACTCGCAGTCGAACGGTCCGAACCCGCGCCGGTCGCCCTCCCGCACCCGGACCGTACGCGGCCGGATGCCGTGCTCCTTGAGCTTGGCCTCCAGGAACGCCAGCGTCAGCCTGGAACCGACGACGGGGATGTCGGACCGCTCGCGCAGCAGGTACGGCACGCCGCCGATGTGGTCCTCGTGGCCGTGGGTGAGCACCACGGCCACGACGTCGTCCAGCCGGTCCCGGATCGAGGTGAAGTCCGGCAGGATCACATCCACACCGGGCTGGGTCTCCTCGGGGAACAGCACGCCGCAGTCGACGACGAGCAGCTTGCCGGCGTGCTCGAAGACGGTCATGTTGCGGCCGATCTCGCCCAAGCCGCCCAGGGCGACGACCCGTAGTCCTCCCTCGGGAAGGGGCGGGGCGGCTTTCAGCTCGGGGTGCGGATGACTCATGCCTTCACGGTACCCGGAGAGTGGACGGCGTGATCCATCACCTGTGCGCTCTCTGCTTCCCGGCGGTCCGGTCACCCGCATCTGCGGCGACGGGACCGTGGGGACTGCAGCTGCTCCGGCCACCGGCCCGCCGCCGCGCCGGGAGCGGCATGTCACGCGGTGAGGGTCCTGCCGGCACGTGCCGGCAGGACCCTCACCGCTCCGTTCGGCTCCCGCTCGTCCCGTCGGTCAGCCGGACGAGGGGGTGCCGAGCATCGCGGAGGCCCGCTGCAACGGGCTGTCCACGCGCGCGGGTGCGGCCTCGGGAAGGGTGCGACAGGTGAAACCGAGCCGGGACATGGCCCGCAGGACCTCGCCGACGCTGAAATCGCGCCGGTCCTGGCGGGTGACGACCTCGCCGACCTGCTTGGCGGGGTAGTGGCGTCGTCCGATGATCACGGACTCGCCGGTGACCGGTTCGGGCCTGACGCCCTTCATCGATTCCAGTACGCCGCTCTTGGTCAGGTCGAACGGGAAGCGGGCGATGACACAGCGCATGATGCCTCACAGGGAGAGGAGGGACGGGGCCGACCGCCGTGAAGCGGTTCAGCGGGAGAGGGCGAGGACACCCGGAGCGTTGCCCTGTTCGTCGGCCACGGGCAGGGCCCCGAGCCGGCGGCGCCGCATCGCACGCTCGGCCTCGGCCCTCGTGGTCGGCGGCGAGGCGAAGGGAGCGATGACGTCGGCGATGTCACGCAGACGGATCCGGTCCGTGTACCCGGAGCTGTCACGAACGGCCGTGAGCCGGGCCCGGGTGACCAGACCGGTGCACAGACCGTCGTCGTCGCAGACGACCAGGTGAGCCGTACGGGCGGCGGCCATCACGGACAGTGCCACCTCCACGGTCATGTCCTCCCAGACCTGCGGTCCGGCCGCTTTCATGGTGTCGGCCACCGTGCCGTGCACGCGGCGGTCGTTCTCCGGACGGACCTGCGTCTGGACCAGCGTCAATGGGTGCCTCCTGCGGAGATGGGCCGGCTTTCTGATCACGAGGGTTCTACGCCGCCGTACCGACGGTCGACTGCCGTACGGACGCGCGGCGGGCCGCCGAAGCGGGACGGCGCCGGCCGCGTGAGGCCGCGCCGCGCTTCTTGGGGCGTTCGGCCACCGGTGCGGTGATGACGACCGGGACCCCGGAGGGGGCCTGGGCTCCGGTGATGCGGCGCAGGGCTTCCCCGCCGACGCGGACCTGGGTGGTCTGCGGGACGACGCCGGCCGCTGCCATGAGGCGGGTCACGGCGCGGCGCTGGCTCGGGGTGACCAGGGTGACGACGCTGCCGGACTCGCCGGCGCGGGCCGTGCGGCCGCCGCGGTGGAGGTAGTCCTTGTGGTCGGTGGGCGGATCGACGTTGACAACGAGGTCGAGGCTGTCGACGTGGATGCCGCGCGCCGCGACGTTGGTCGCCACCAGCACGGTGACGTGCCCGGTCTTGAACTGCGTCAGCGTGCGGGTGCGCTGCGGCTGCGACTTCCCGCCGTGCAGGGCGGCGGCCCGTACCCCGCTGTTCAGGAGGTGCTCGGTGAGGCGGTCGACGGCGTGCTTGGTGTCGAGGAACATGAGCACGCGGTCGTCACGCGCGGCGATCTCGGTGGTGGCCGCGTGCTTGTCCGCGCCGTGGACGTGCAGCACGTGGTGCTCCATCGTCGTGACCGCGCCGGCCGAGGGGTCGACGGAGTGCACGACGGGGTCGCTGAGGTAGCGGCGCACGAGCAGGTCGACGTTGCGGTCGAGGGTGGCGGAGAACAGCATGCGCTGGCCCTCGGGGCGGACCTGGTCGAGCAGGGCGGTGACCTGCGGCATGAAGCCCATGTCGGCCATCTGGTCGGCCTCGTCGAGGACGGTGACGCACACCTGGTCCAGCCGGCAGTCGCCGCGGTCGATGAGGTCCTTGAGGCGTCCCGGTGTGGCGACGACGATCTCGGCGCCACCGCGCAGCGCGCTCGTCTGCCTGCCGATCGGCATCCCGCCCACCACGGTGGCCAGCCGCAGCTTCACGGAGCGGGCGTAGGGGGCGAGCGCGTCGGTGACCTGCTGCGCCAGCTCACGCGTCGGTACGAGGACCAGTCCCAGCGGCTGCCGCGCCTCGGCGCGCCGCCCGGCCGTACGGGCCAGCAGCGCCAGACCGAAAGCGAGGGTCTTGCCGGAGCCGGTGCGGCCACGGCCCAGGACGTCCCGTCCGGCGAGGGAGTTCGGCAGGGTCGCGGCCTGGATCGGGAACGGCACGGTCACGCCTTGCGAACCCAGCGCGGCCGACAGTTCCTTGGGCATGTCGAGATCGGCGAAGCCCTCCACGGCGGGAAGCGCGGGAGTGACCGTCTCGGGGAGGGCGAACTCTCCCTGAATCGCGGCGGGCCGCCGCCCGTGACCGCCGGAACGGTTCGAGCTGCCCGACCGGTTCGGGGCCGACGAACCGAATCGGCTGCCGCCCCTTCCGGAGCCGGCACCGCCCTTACGGGTACGGGAGAAACGGTCGTTCGTACGTGTGCGGTTCATGAAGAACCTTCCTCGATGCGGCACGTATCAAGGAATTCCCGCAGCGGTGAACAGCACGGAGAATTGCATGAACGGGCCGGTGGAACGCGACAGCGCATCTGTCCGACGGAAATCCGTACACGCACAGGCGCTGAAATGAGTGACGCAGAGCGGACGCACTGTTCGGGCGTCCGTCGCGATGAGGTCATACCGGGTTGCGCGCACCCTCGAAGGATGCTTCACGGGTTTCCTGTCGGTCGTCCACAGGAGAAACATCCGCGGAAAACGCAAGCAGCTGGGACCTGCACCCCAAAGGATGCGGGTCCCAGCTACGAAATGCGCGTCAGCGTCAGGCGGGAACGATGTTCTCGGCCGTCGGACCCTTCTGGCCCTGCGCGATGTCGAAGGTCACCTTCTGGCCCTCGAGCAGCTCACGGAAGCCCTGGGTGGCGATGTTCGAGTAGTGGGCGAACACGTCGGCGCCGCCACCGTCCTGCTCGATGAAGCCGAAACCCTTTTCCGCGTTGAACCACTTCACAGTACCAGCAGCCATGTCATTTCTCCTTCGGGGCAGTGTCTCGGAGTCCGCACCGTGCGGACCCCGTGTCGCCGCGATGATCACCCCGCCCGGAAAAAGACCGGAACATGTAAAAGCGCTTCCAGCGGCACAGGAGCCGATCCGGAGGCACTTGAAGTTTTCGGGAACCACAACTGCAACTGAGATCGACAGTAGCACGCCGCGGCGGCCTGCGTGCGGGGAAGAGTCCGAGCTCACTTATTGCGGCAGAGAATCTGTCCGCGCGTTCCAGTGAAATCTCAGCCCGCGGGCACAGATATTGATCCAGCCGGAGCGTCGAACGAGCCTCACGGCGGCCACCGATGCCGTCGGCGGGCCAGAGGTCGGGATCCCCCGCTTCGGCCACACCTCGTCAGAACGCACGGCAGGCGGGAACCCGGCCGATTTCCTTCAGGTTCTCGCGAGGACCACCCGCGGAACACCCCCTCCGCCCGGCACGACCTGCGGGATCAACCAGGTGACGCCCCACCGGAACGAGCGTCGTCCCAGCGTCGGGACATCACCCGTAACGACCACACCGCGCATAGGGCACACTCAAGAAGCCGCAGGTCAGAATCCCTTCGCAGCCGGTTCGAGGATCGCGGCGCACTCCACAGCCGGGCAGGAGATCACGTCCGGTCCCGCAGCGGTGAACGGAACTTTCAGGCCGGTGTCCCGTAGCGGGCCGCGATCACCGTCGCGCGGCGGTGCAGACGGGTGCGCAGCCACTGCGGGGCCTCCACCTCCGCGTACATGGCGTGCTGCCACAGCGCCCATTCCGCGTGCCGTGCGTCCTGGAAGACGACGTGCAGCCGGAGCCGGCCGTCCTCGCCGGTCTCCTCGGAGCGGACCGCCAGGGCGGTGGCGACCAGGTGCTCCCGGCGCGCGGGGTCCACGCGGACCACCACGGTGGTGTTCTCGCCGCCGGTCCGGAACCGCACGTTGCGTTCGCGCCAGGCCCGGTCCAGGTCGACCGTGTCCGAACGCTGCGCGGGTTCGTCGAGTTCCTCGGCTTTCAGGACCCGGCTCAACCGGTAAGTACGGTCCTCGGCGCTCCGCTTGGCCAACAGGTAGCCCTGGTCCCTGACGGTGACCAGACCGATCGGGTCCACCGTGCGCCACTTCGGGGGCTGGCCCACGGCCGCGTAGTGGATGCGCAATTTGTGCCCGGCCAACACCGCGCGTCGGATCTCGGTGGCGATGGAGTCGGAGACCTCCACGTGGGCCACGCGACGCGAGAGGAGATCGGTCTCCGGGTCGATGAGCAGCCGCTGCGCCGCTTCGGCGGCGGTGTCCCGCAGCCCCTCCGGCAGCGCGTCGACCACTTTCAGCACGGCTGAGGCGAGCGCCGATCCCAGACCGAACAGCTGCGCGCCGCGCCGTGATCCGGCGACCACGAGAGCGAGCGCCTCGTCGTGGTTCAGGCCGGTGAGCGCTGCCTGGAAATCCGGCAGCAGCGCGAACCCGCCGTGCCGCCCGCGCTCCGCGTAGACCGGGACCCCCGCCGCGGAGAGTGCCTCCATGTCGCGCAGCACCGTCCGCGTCGACACCTCCAGCTCCCGGGCGAGTGTCTCCGCGGTCATCCGGCCTCGCTGACGCAGTAACAGCACCAGGGAAACCAACCGGTCGGCGCGCATGGAAAAACCCTAGCGAAATACATGACCAAGGGTGTCACGTTTTCCTGACAGGGTTCATCGCACGACGTCAGAGCGCGGCGGTTGCCGAAGCGGCGGGCGTGCGCAGTGTCATGAACCGAATGGAGCATGCGGTAATGGAACGTAACGCGGTCAACCCGGTGTCGTGGTCGGTCGAGATGGGCTTCAACCAGGGCGAGGTCGTCTCCGGGCACTCGCGCACCTTGTACATCTCGGGCCAGACGGCGATGAGCAAGGAAGGCAAGCCCGAGCACGACGGTGACATGGCGGCTCAGCTGGCACTGGCCATCGACAACGTCGAGGCGGTGCTCGCCGAGGCGGGCATGACCCTCTCGAACCTCGTCCGGCTGAACGTCTACACGACCGACGTCGATCTGCTCTTCCAGCACTACGGTGTGCTGGCGGGCCGCCTGGGAGGCGCCGGCGTCGCGCCGACCACCACCATGCTCGGGGTGACGCGGCTGGCGATCCCCGGTCAGATGATCGAGCTCGAGGGCACCGCCGTCGCGTGACGTGACCCCGTCTCCGCCGCTGCTCGGGCCTGTCGGACCGGCCCGAGCAGCGGGCGGGCGGTCCCCCGCCCGCCGCGCGACGCGCCCGAGCGCCGGCCCCACACCCGTGAGGCCGGCGCTTCGGTGTGCGCGACACGTACCGCGCCCTCCCGGCGCTACCGCTCCTCGCCCCGGACGACACGGCGGAGCCTGGTGAGGCGCTCCTGCAGGTCACGCTCCCCACCGTGCCGCGTGGGGCGGTAGTAGTCCTTCCCCACAAGGTCGTCCGGCGCGTACTGCTGCGCCAGCACTCCCTCGGGGACCCTGTGCGGGTAGCGGTAGCCGATCCCGTTTCCCAGTTCCCTGGCGCCCGTGTAGCGGCTGTGGCGCAGGTGCGCGGGGATCTCGCCGACGGCGCCCGCCCGGACGTCGGACATGGCCTCGTCGATTCCGGCGATCACCGCGTTCGACTTCGGTGCCATGGCCAGGTGCACGGTGGCCTGGGCCAGAGCCAGGCGAGCCTCGGGCATGCCGATGAGCTGGACCGTCTGGGCCGCGGCGACAGCGGCCGGGAGAGCCGTGGGGTCGGCCAGCCCGATGTCCTCGCTCGCGTGCACGACCAGGCGCCTCGCGATGAAACGCGGGTCCTCGCCGGCGACGAGCATGCGGGCCAGGTAGTGCAGCGCCGCGTCGGGATCCGAGCCGCGGATCGACTTGATGAACGCGCTGACGACATCGTGGTGCTGGTCGCCCTGCCGGTCGTAGCGCACCGTGGCCTCGGCGACGGCGCGCTCCACCGCCGGGACGTCGACCACGGTGCCGCCCGTGCCCGTCACCCCGTCGGCGCTCGCCTCCAGTGCGGTCATGGCGCTCCGGGCATCACCGGCCGCGAGGCGCACCAGGGCGTCCTCGGCCTCCGGCGTCACGGAGACCGCGCCGCCGAGACCGCGCTCGTCCTTCACCGCCCGGCGCAGCAGCTCACGGACGTCGTCCTCGTCCAGGGGATGAAGCTGCAGTACCAGCAGGCGGGAGAGGAGCGGGGACACCACCGAGAACGAGGGGTTCTCCGTGGTGGCCGCGACGAGCAGGACCAACCCGTCCTCGACGGCTCCGAGCAGCGCGTCCTGCTGGGTCCTGGAGAAGCGGTGCACCTCGTCGATGAACAGGACGGTCCGCCGGCCCTGTCCGTCGCGGCGACGGCGCGCCTGGTTCATCACGTCGCGCAGTTCCTTGACGCCGCTGGTCAGCGCCGAGAGGGCGACGAACCGGCGGGCGGCGACGGTGGCCATCAGGCGCGCCAGCGTGGTCTTCCCCGTGCCCGGCGGGCCGTACAGCAGCACCGATGCCGCCTCGCCGCCCTCGGCCAGCCGCCGCAGGGGAGCGCCGGGGCGCAGCAGGTGGGCCTGGCCGACGACCTCGGCGAGCGACCGCGGCCGCATCCGCACGGCGAGCGGGGCGCCGACCCGTGCGACCCCGGTCGACGCCTCCGGTGGGCCCGGCGGGGTGTGGTCCGCTTCCGGTAACGCGAAGAGACCGTCGTCGTCGGCCGTCATCCCGCCACCCGCCCCCGGTGGGACGCCGGACGGCCCCCCGCGCGCCGGGAGTCGACGGACGGTGCTCTGCTGGACATGGCGGTCCTTCCTCCGTGGATGGGTCATTCGGACGTCCCGGCGGCTACGCGAACAGCGTGCCCCGGGCGACGACGACGGCGGCCCCGGCCACTTGGACCGATTCGATCCGCTCCGGCGTCCCCGTCGCGCGAGCGCGCATCGTGGAAGAACGCCCCATCTCGACCCCCTGACGGATCTCGATCCACTCCCCGAAGGGGACAAGTCCGTACCGGGCCAAGTGTACTGCGATCGCCCCCGCGGCCGAGCCGGTGGCGGCGTCCTCCACCACCCCATAGGCGGGCGAGAACATGCGCAGTCGCCACTGTGTTCCGGAGCCCGCGAAGCAGTTGGCCGCCATGTCGGGCAGCCTGGCGAGGACGCGCTGGTCCGGCTCCAGCGCGGAGAGTGCCGGCACGCCGTCCAGACCGACGAACACGTGCCGGGGCCCGTTGTCGTACACCTCGACGGGCAAGGTGCTGCCGGTGCCCACCAGGTCGAGGGCGGTGAGGAGTTCGTCAGTGCGGTCGTAGGGTGCCCAGACCGGGAGCGGCTGCCACATCTCAGCCCCGACGGCGCGGCCGTCGTCGTCCCGCTCCAGTTCGAACGTGACGGTACCCCTGGCGGTCTCCATCCGGAGCTCTTCCGCCTCGTGCGACTCGCCGAGCACCACGGCCGTGCCGAGGGTCGGATGCCCGGCGAAGGGCAGCTCGTTGACGGGGGTGAAGATGCGGACCCGTACGTCGCCGTCGTTCTCCGGGGGGAGGACGAAGACGGTCTCCGACAGGTGCAGTTCCCGCGCGATCTGCTGCATGCGCTCGGGGGAGAGGCCGGAGGCGTCCGGGAAGACCGCGGTGGGGTTGCCTTCCAGCGGCACGTCGGTGAAGACGTCGGCCACCACGTACTCATACATGCCCATGAGTTCCCGTCCGGTTCAGTGTGTGTCGAAGAGGACCTGGTACTGGGCGACCGCTTTCTCGGTGGCCGCGCGTTCGTCGGGGGTCGGGTTGAACGGGTCCGCGGCCGGGGGCAGGGCACCGAACCTGAGCAGCGCGGCCATGAGGAGCATGCGCGCCTTGGTGGCCGTCAGGTTGTTGCCCGAGACGAACGCCGGGTCGGTGCGGTACGCCATGCCCCCGGTGGTGCCGCGGCCGGTGCGGACCACCGGCAGACCGGCGAAGACGGCAACGCTCAGCGCCGCGTTCTTCGTCGGGTCAGCCATCCCGAACGGTGACATGCCCTCGCACACGAAGCCGGAGAGCGGGAAGCGGGCGAGGTTGGCGTCGATCCGCGCGAGGATCTCGACCTCCTCCTCGGCGACGGGCGGGTTGTCGGTTCCGGTGCCCGTCGCCGCGTACCGGCTGTACTTGGTGATCGAGACGTGCGGCATGGCGGAGGGCACGAGCCCGTCGGCGTCCTTGATCCGGACCTCCACCGGGGTGACGCCGGCGTCCAGGCTCCCGGCGACGCCGGCCACCGTCTCGGGAAGCACCGTGAGGCGCAGCTCCGAGCAATGGGTGTGCCTGCGGGCGGGGAGGTAGGTGAGCTGCGGAGGACCGTAGCCCCCGAGGTCGGCGACGACTCCCCCGTGGCCTCCGGTGACCTCGTAACCGCCGGGCCGGGCGTCGACCTTGGTCACGTCCCTGGCCGAGTAGACGAGTTCGTCGACGATCACGCAGGCACCGACGCGGTTGCGGCCCCGTTCGTCCAGGGCGACGCCCGACGTGATGAACTTGACGCCGTCCACCACGTTGCGGTCGCCGTCCGCGCTCAGCGACTGGTGGCGGCGCTGCGCGGCGTGTCCGACGAGCGGCACCTCGGTGTCGATCAGGAGACCGAGCCAGTACAGGGTCTCGTCGACGGTCGGGCTTCCCTCCAGCCATTGCACGCCGGCGAACTCCCCGGTGGCGAGTACGGCCTGGACCTGATTGGTGGCCCGGGCCAGGTGCGCGAGGCCGGGCTCGCTCTGGAGGTGGTACGGGTAGTAGACGAAGAAGTCCTGCCCTAGACGCTCGGACGCGGCACCCGTGGTGTACCCGCCGGAGGGAGCCGCGCGGAAGAACTCGAAGTCGGCGACGGAGCCCAGTTCGACGGGGACACCGTGGTCGGCAAGGCCGAACCGCTCGATCTCCTCGTAGAGGCGCCGGGCGTCCGGGTAGAAGGTCTGGCGGGCCTCGGCCGGGGCCGCGCACGGCGCCGCCGAGGTCTCCTCCCAGGCCGAACCGTCCGCCTGTCTCGCCATGTAGGGCAGGGGGTAGAGGCCGTCGGCGGGGTCGAGTTCGACGACGTACACCGGCTTGGCGTCTGCGGACGGCCGTGCGGTGTGGAACGTGCCGTCCTCGTCGAGCCAGCCGTCGGGCGGGGCGTACAGGCCGGCGGCGTCCTGTTCGAGCGGGTGCGCGCTGAACGCCTCGACGTACAACGTCGCCGGGGCGGCGAGTCGCTGGGGCCGCAGGACGTCGGACCGGCCGGGCCGAAGCGGCAGGCCGTGGCGTGCGCGCGCCTTGTTCGACGTGACCAGGTCCGGGGTGTTCAGGATCGTCGCGGTCGGCCCGGCGAAGACCGCGATCCGGGGACGCGGTGCGCCGGCCGGGAGCATGTCGCCCATCACATCGGCCTCAGGTGTTCGACGGTGATGCCGTAGTCCTCGACGAGCCGCCGGGCGACCAGCGACCGGTGACACGCCTCGGGGTCGCGCTCGACGCAGAAGAGCGCCGCGGTCCCGCTGTCCGACAGGGCCGCCACGATCAGGTCGAGGTCGGCCGGGTCGAGGATCTCGGCGGTGTAGCGGCGGATGTACTCGGCGGCGAGCTCCCGGCGTGAGCGCTTGCCGACCCCTTGGCGGCTGTCCTCGGCGTACTGGAGCTGCCGCAGCTCGGTCGTCGGAGCGAGTTCCCGGCGGTGCTGGTAGGCGATCCCGGCCTCGGCGAGGGCCGCCTGGAGCCGCAGGGAGTTGGCCCAGGCGTAGTCGGGGCCGCGGACCCCACGCCGCTGTCGCACGTCGAGCAGCAGACGCACGTCGGCCTGCCGTAGTCGTTCGATGTAGGAATCGCCGTCGAAGCCGTAGACGCCGATCGTTGCCAACTTGAGCACGGGACTTCTCCTGTTCGCGCTGCCGCTCGTACTCCGCTCGAAGCTGCCGGCCCCACCGGGCCGCACCCGGTGCCGCTATGGGGTGCGCGGCGCGACGATCAGGGCGGTCGTCTCCATCGGCAGTTCCGCGGTGCTCTCGACGGACAGGCCTGCCCGCTCCAGCAGCCGCGTGATCCGGCCGAGGGTGCGGTGCTCGCCGCCCGTGGTCACCAGCAGGTGCAGGTCCCACAGCGCGGGAAGCACGGTGGGGTTCTCGTCCTCGACGAAGCGGTCGAGGATCAGCAGCCGGGACGAGGGGCCCGCCATCGCTCGGCGGCAGTGCTCGAAGACACCGACGACGTCCTCGTCGCCGTGGCCGGCCAGCACGCGGCACAGGATGTAGACGTCCCCGCCCTCCGGGACGCCCTCGAACATGTCACCGCCGACCACCTCGGCGCGGTCCGGGCCGACCGTGGCGGACAGGTGCTCGCGGGCCTTGGGCGTCATGTGGTCGCGGTCGAAGAGCGTGCCCGTGGCGTCCGGCGTGGCGGCGAGGATCGTGGCGAGCAGGTTCCCGCCGCCGCCGCCCACGTCCACGACCTTCTTGCCGGTGAAGTCGAAGACCCCGGGCACCTGGTGGAAGAACATGCTCGCGGCGTTCATGGTGAGCTGGAACCGCCGGGCGGTGGCCGCGTGATCGCCCAGGTAGTCGTAGAGCGGCTGGCCGTGGGCGACTTCGAAGCCGGAGCTCTCCGTGCTGATGGCGTGGTGGGCATGGCCCCAGGCGGAATAGAACTCCTCGCCGTACAGCAGGCACATGTCACGCAGCGACTGGGGGCCGTCGAGGAGCGCCGCGCTCACCCGGGTGCCGCGGTAACCCGTGGAGTCGCTGCCCTCGAAGACGCCCAGGGCCACGAGCAGGCGCATCAGACGGTGGACGCCTTGCTCGCTCGCGCCGGTGGCCTTGGCGAGTTCGGCGTCGTTGTCGCGGCCGGCCTCGACCTGGTCGGGCAGCCCGAGCTTGACCGCGGTGTAGAGCGCCTGCGCCCGCCACCCGCCGGTGATGATGTCGACCACGTCTCGGGTGGCCTGCACGTCGACTGTCATCGAGACCTCTCCGTCCCGGTCTGCTGGTCGGCCCACTCGGCCGCGGCTGCTGCACGGCAGGACACGGAGTCCCCGGTCACGACGGCTGCTTGATGTTGCACATCCAGGTGATCCCGAACCTGTCCACGAGCGTGCCGGCCTCGTCACCCCAGATCTGCTTCCTGAGGGGCAGGGTCACCGTGCCGCCCGCGGACAGCTTCTCGAAGTACTTCCGCAGGCGGGCGTCGTCGCCGCCGAGGTAGAGGGCGACGTTGGTGCCCGGGTCGAAGGGGACCCGCTCCGGGACGTCCCACGCCATCACCGTGAAGCCGTCGGCGGTGCTGAGCGTCGCGTGCATGATCTTGTCGGGATCGGGCATTTCGGCCGACCCGAAGTCGCCGTACGTGCCCAGTTCCAGCGTGCCGCCGAGGACCTGCTGGTAGAACTCCATGGCCTGACGGGCGTTGCCGTCGAAGGCGAGGTACGGGTTGAGCTGGGATGCCATGTGTTGCTGCCCTTGCTGTGTGTGCGGACGACGTGGTCGCGGAAACACGTTCCCTAGGTGGGGATTCCGCCGCGGTTGATCTTCGGCACCTCGATGCCCAGCGCGCGCAATTGCTGGAACGGGTTCATGAATTCGCGTTGCCGCTTGATCCTGCCGTCCTCGAGTTCGAACGCGTGGATGAAGTGGTTCCTGTAGTGGCCGGGCGGGTAGTCCGGGTAAAGGATCTGCCCCTCGCCGTCGCATTCGACCCAGAACCTGTTGGGGTCCTGCGTGTCGAAGATCTCGACGTTCTTCCACTCCCAGTCCGGGAACATACGCAGCGACCACTCGCCGTGGGCCTTGAGCTTCGCGTGTCCCCGGGAGACAACCGGTTCACCGGTGTCGCTGGTGTACAGGCCGGCGCTGCCGTCCTCCGTGAAGAGCAGGTAACGCGTCAGCCGGTTCTCGCCCTTGCGGGCCATGTAGTCCGCGACGACGGCCCGGTGCCGGGCGCGCAGGTCGAGGCCGGTGTCGCTCCCCTCCGGCCGGGCGTTTTCCGTTCCCATCTCGTCTCCCTCGCATCGTGATTCGGGTGCGGGCCGCCGCGGTGCGCGGTCGGCCGTCTGCGGCCGTCCCGGCGCGCAGGCGGCGGGTGGTGCGGGACCGTCCGGACCGGTGTCAGAGCCGCAGCTCGGGCCGGTAGACGTCCAGCCAGGTACTCAGGTCGAGCACGCGCTCCATGCCGTTGCGGACGTCGATCGGCATGGTGGCCGGGTCCTGCCGCGTCATGTTCTCCAGCCAGCCGCGGTCGACCAGGCCGAAGACCGGGTCGTCGGTGGTGAGGAGCTCCTTGGACTGCTGCAGCAGCGCACCGGCGTAGTGCGGGTCCAGCGTGGCCGGGTAGGGGGCCTTCACCCGCTCCAGCACCGACTTCGGCAGCAGGTCCGCAGTCGCGGCGCGCAACAGGCTCTTCTCCCGGCCGTCGAAGGTCTTCATCGACCACGGGGTGTTGTAGACGTACTCGACGAGGCGGTGGTCGCAGAAGGGAACCCGGACCTCCAGGCCGACGGCCATGCTGATGCGGTCCTTGCGCTCCAGGAGCATCCGCACGAAGCGCGTCAGATGCAGATAGCACAGCTCCCGCATGCGCATCTCGTGGTCGCTCTCGCCCTCGGCCCGCTCCACTTCGCCGAGCGCGTCGACGTACCGGTCCCTGATGTAGGCGGGCAGGTCGAGGGCGGCGGTGATGTCGGCGTTGAACCGGTCCGACACCTGGGCCCGGGCGCCGCTGACGAACACGGCCATCCAGGGGAAGGTCTGCGCGGCCTGGACCTCCGGCAGGTGGAACCACCGGTACCCGCCGAAGACCTCGTCGGCGGACTCGCCGGACAGGGCGACCGTCGACTGCTGCCGGATCGCCTTGAAGAGCAGGTACAGCGAGGCGTCCATGTCGCCGAGGCTGAGCGGGCTGTCCCGGGCGGTGATGACGGCCCGGCGCACGTCCGGGTCGGCGATCGAGGCATGGTCGAGCACGATGGACTCGTGCTGCGAGCCGACGTGCGCGGCCACCTCCCGGGCGTACGGGGCGTCCGTGGTGCCCCGCAGTTCGTCGGCGACGAAGTCGTCCTCCCGGCCGACGAAGTCCACCGCGAAGCTGCGGACCTTCTCGCCGGCCTCGCCGTGCTCGCCGGGCCGGCCCAGCTTGGCGGCGGCCAGCGCGGTGATGACGCTGGAGTCGAGGCCACCGGAGAGAAGGGTGCAGCGGGGGACGTCGGAGACCAGCTGACGGCTGACGATGTCCTCGAGCAGCTCCCGCACGGTGGCGACGGTGGTCTCCCGGTCGTCCGTGTGAGGCCGGGTGGACAGCGTCCAGTAGCGGTGCTCGCGCAGGCCCGAGCGGTCGACGGTGACCAGGCCGCCGGGGACCACCTCGTTCATCCCGCACCACACGGCGCTGCCCGGCGTCTGGGTGAAGCTGACCAGTTCCCGCAGCCCGGCGAGGTCGACGGCGCGGTCCGCGAGCGGGTTGGCGAGGATGGCCTTCGGCTCGGATCCGAACACCACGCCGTCGTCGGTGGCGTAGTAGTAGAGGGGCTTGACGCCCATCCGGTCGCGGATCATGACCAGTTTCTCGGCCCGCGAGTCCCAGACCGCGAAGGCGAACATGCCGTTGAGCCGTTCGGCGACCGCCTCACCCCACTCGACGTAGCCGTGCAGCACGACCTCGGTGTCACTGCGGGTTTCGAAGCGGTGGCCCCGGCGCAGCAGTTCGCTCCTGAGCTCGGTGAAGTTGTAGACCTCCCCGCTGTAGGTGATCGCCACCGGCCCGTCGTCGGTGGGCAGCACCATCGGCTGGGTCCCGCCTTCGATGTCGATGACCGCCAGCCTGCGGTGGCCGAGGACCGCGTGCCGGTCGAGCCAGGCGCCACCGGCGTCCGGGCCCCGGCAGGCCATGGTCTCCGTCATCGCGTCCAGTTGTGCGCGCTGCTGCGTCAGATCCCGGTCGAACGAGACCCAGCCCGTGATTCCACACATCGTCCTGTCCTTCTTCCTGTCGCGTTCTCGGTCCTCGAGCGAGGTCAGGGCTGGAGCCGGCTCGTGAGCCAGCCGGAGCCTTCGCGCTCGTAACGCAGCCTCTGGTGCAGCCGGTCCTCGGGTTCGGACTGCCAGAACTCGACCGATGCCGGCTCCAGCAGGTAGCCGACCCAGCGGTCCGGGCGGGGCAGCGCCGAACCGTCCCGGCCCAGCTCCCGGGCCTGCTCGCGCAGTGCCTCCTCGTCGAGCAGCGGTGCGCTCTGGTGCGCCGCCACCGACATCGGGTGCGTGCTGACGGGCCGGGCGTTCCAGAGGGCGTCGGACTCCTCGGCGGGCAGGGGGCGGGTCGGGCCGCTCACGCTCACCTGACGCCCGGCCTCGCGCCAGTAGAAGAGCCCCGACGCGTAGGGCGTGCCGGCCAGTTCCCGGCCCTTGCGGCTGTCGGAGTGGCTGGCGAACACGAGGCCCGTCTCCCGTATGTGGAGGACCTGGACGATCCGGTTGGAGACCTGGCCGCGGGGGCCGACGGTGGCCAGTGCCAGCGCGCCCGGCTGGAGGACGGTGTCCGCGACCGCGTTGTCGAACCAGGTCCGCAGCAGTGCCATCGGGTCCGCGGGCGGGGCGGTGAACTCGTCGGCGGTCATGGGGAGGTGCGGTGCGCTCACGACGACTTCCCGGTCCCTTCGAAGGCCAGGCCGCGTCCGGCGGGCCCGCCGGAGTGGATTCCTTCGACGAGGGCCTCGACGTCGGACAGCATCCGGACGGCCGGCGGGTATCCGATGAGCTCGGTGGCCCGGTTCGGGGGCATCGGCGCCTTCAGGTCGGCCTCCGAGTCCCACAGCATCACGGCGCCCCACCGGTTGGTCTCCCGGTCGGAGATCCAGAACTTCAACCGCATTCCGTGGACCTCCGTCCACGGCTCGACGCCCTCGTCGCGCAGGTACTCGCGCAAGGAGTCGATGGTCTGGCCGGACCCGGTGAGGTCCCACCAGGAGATGGTGGCTTTCATGCGTTCAGTACCTCCGCGGTGTCCATCAGCGGTGCGAGCAGCTCGGCCAGGACCCGCTCGCTGTCCTGGGTGAGCACGGATTCGAGGTGGAACTGCACCGAGCTGAAGTGCGGGCCGCGCAGGGCGTGTACCTCGTCCGTACCGAGGTCGCGGCAGACCGTCACCTCGCCGATGCCCGGACACTCCAGCCGGCCGGCCAGGGCACGGGCCGAGAAGGAGTTGTAGAAACCCACCCGTTCGCGCGAGCCGAACAGGTCGATCTCGCGCTGAGCGCCCTGGTTCGGAATGTCCCGGCGTCGCAGTTCGAGCCCGAGGCGCCGGCTGAGCAGCTGATGGCTCAGGCACACGGCCAGAAAGGGGACGCGGCGGGCCAGCAACTCCTCGATGGCGGAGGTGAGCCGGGCCATCCTGGGGTGGTCGGTCTCCCGCGGGTCGCCTGGTCCGGGGCCCATGACGACGAGGTCGTGCTCGTCGAAGCGGTGGGCCGCGTCGAAGCGGCTGAGTTCCACGGTCAGCCCGATGGAGCGCAGTTGGTGGGCGAGCATCTCGCTGAAGGTGTCCTCGGCGTCGACGATCAGCGCCCGGCGGCCGTCCAGTACCGGGTGGGGCCGTGTGCGCTGCTCCGCCTCGCTGAGCCAGAAGTTCGCGATCTTCTCGTTGCGCCTCACCAGGGCCTCCTGGATCAGCGGGTGCGCGTCGAGCCGCTCCTGTGCACCGAGGGCCGCGAGGACACCCGCCGCCTTGGTGCGGGTCTCGGCGACCTCGGCATCCGGGTCGGAGTGCCGGACGAGGGTGGCGCCCACGCCGACCCGTACGTGACCGGTGTCGTCGGCCCGCGAGGCCAGGATGTCGGCGGTGCGGATGAGGATGGCCGAGTCCAGGGTGGGCGCGCCGGCGGCGTCGCGGCCGATCAGTGCGGCGACCCCTCCGTAATATCCGCGGCCGCCGGGCTCGTAGCGGGCGATCACCCGGCAGGCGTTCTCGAGCGGACTGCCGGTCACGGTGGGGGCGAACATCGTCTCCCGTAGGATGTCGCGGGGGTCGAGGTCGCTGCGGCCCTCGATGGTGTACTCGGTGTGCGCGAGCCGGGACATCTCCCTCAGGTAGGGCCCCTTCACGCGGCCGCCGCCCCGGCAGACCCGGGCCATCATCTTGAGTTCCTCGTCGAGGACCATGTACAGCTCGTCGGTCTCCTTGCCGTCGGTGAGGAACTCCATCACCTCCGACAGGACCGGCCCGGTGGCCGGGTAGCGGTAGGTGCCGCTGATCGGGGTCATCGCGGCGACGCCGTCGCGCAGGCTGACGTGGCGTTCCGGGGTGGCACCGACGAAGGTACGGGTGCCGGTGTGCACGATGAACGTCCAGTAGGCGCCGCTCTCCCGGGCGAGCAGCCTGCGGAAGAGGGTGAGGGCGCTGCGCGTCGAGTAGCCGGCGATGCTGGTGACGAAGGAGCGTCTGATGACGAAGTTCGAGCCCTCCCCGGTGCCGATCTCGTTGTCGAGGACGGCACGGACGGTGTCCGCGTAGGCTTCGTCGTCGGTGTCGAAGCGTCCGTCGGCCAGGGTGATCGGCTCGTCCGGAAGCACCCTGAGCACCTCGGAGGCGCTGGTCGTTCCCTGGTGGGTGACCTCCATCGTGAGCAGCGGGGAGCCGTCGTCGACGGTGGCGAAGCCGCGTTCGGTGATCTGCCGGTGGGGCACCAGGACCAGCGTCTCGTGCCAGGCCTTCCCGGGCCGCCCGGCATTCCCGGCCGACGGGATGCCGGCGAGCCGGGCCGGGGTGTGGACCCGGCCCAGCAGGATCTCCACGCAGTCCGGGCTCACGGTCTCGGGGCGGTGCAGCAGGGCGAAGGCGCCCGGTTCGGGACCCAGTACGTGCTCGAGCAGGTGCGGGGCGTTCATCGGAGGACCTCCTCGGTGGTGGTGACCACCGAGCAGCGAGCGGCCGCGTAGTCGAGGGCCAGCCGGTGGTGGTCGGCGGAGAAATCACCGAGGGCGTCGGCGACCAGGAAGGGCTGAATGTCGTTGGTGAACGCCTCGAGGGCGGTCGCCAGCACGCCGACGTGGGCGTACACCCCGCAGACGATCAGCTGGTCGCAGCCCAGGGCGCGCAGCCGGGCCAGCAGGTCCGAGCGGAAGAAGGCGCTGTAGCGCCACTTGGTGAGCACCTGGTCCGCCGGCCCGGGCGTGAGCTCCGTGACGATCTGACGGTCGGCGGGGTCCACGCGCATGCCCGGACCCCAGAAGTCCTTGAGGAGTCCGCGTTCCTCGTCCGTCATGCCGCCGGGCTGCGCGGTGTAGAAGACGGGGACGTCGAGTGCGGCGCACCGCTCCCGCAGTCGTGCACAGTGGCGGACGAGCGGGTCTCGTACGGCCGGGGGGAACGGGGCGAGGAAGTACCGCTGCATGTCGTGGACGAGCAGGGCCGCGCGGGCCGGGTCGGGTGTCCACCGGGCCGTGCCGGGGGGCAGATCGGCCGCCGTGGGCAGTGGGTAGGCGGATATCGGTGCTATGCCCGGCACGGTTCTCCCTGGGATCGGTCCGTCATCGTCTGCGGCTGCCAGGCCGACACCACCGCCACGGCCTGGCGGGGGTTGAGCCGCGGGTCGCACAACGTCGTGTACGTGGCACCGACGCGGTCGGTGGCGTCCGGGACGTCGGCGCACTCGGTCACCGCATCGGGGGTGGTCTCCAGGTGGATCCCGCCCGGTGTTCCGCCGCCCGCGCGGACGGCCGCCTGGAAGGCGGTGACCTCGCGGACGACGGTGTCCACGACTCGGGTCTTGCGTCCCTCGGCGGTGGTCACGGTGTTGGCGTGCATCGGGTCGACCAGCCAGATCACGGGATGCCCCGCGGCGCGTACCGCCCTGACCAGCGGCGGCAGCAGATCCGCCGCCACGTCGGCGCCCATGCGGGCGATCAGGGTGAGCCGGCCCGGTGTCCTGCGGCTGTCGAGCCGCTCGCACAGGCCGAGCAGTTCCGTGGTGGTCATGCGGGGACCCACCTTGCAGGCCACGGGGTTCACCACGTCGGCCAGCAGGGCGACGTGGGCTCCGTCGAGCCGGCGGGTCCGTTCCCCGATCCACGGCCAGTGGGTGGAAGTGAGCGCGATCCGGCCGTCCCGGTCGGCTCGCAGCATCGGGATCTCGTAGTCGAGGAGCAGGGCCTCGTGACTGGTCCAGACGGCCGGGTCGACGCGATCCTGCGGCGTCGGGCAGAGGTGGGCGATGATCTGGCGTGCGGCATGGTAGCCGGCCAGCAGGCGCCGGGGGTCGGGGCGCCGGGCTTCTGGGTCCGGCTCGGGGCCGTTCACCATGTGCCCCCGGTAGACCGGGATCTCGACGCCGCCGGCCCACTCGGTAGGGGCCGACCGCGGCTTGGCGTACTGGCCCCCGATCCTGCCGACCTTGAGGACCGGCTGGTGGGTGATCGCGTTCATGACCCCGGCGAGTACGTCGAGGAGACCGGTCTTCCGCCGGACGTCACCCGCGGTGCATTCGGCGGTGTCCTCCGCGCAGTCGCCCGCCTGCACCACCTGGGCCTGCCCGGCGGCGACTCGGGCGAGCCGGCTTCGGAGTCTGCTGAGCGATGCGGTCTCCACCAGTGGAGGGAGGCCCGCCAGCTTGTCCCGGGTCCGCTCGACCTCCGCCGGGTCCTCCCATGGGGGTTGCTGCTGTGCGATGAGGGATGGTGAACAGTGGAGCGATGTGGTGTTCAATTCTGCTCCCCACTCTCCGACATGCCGGCACACCGTTTCGGCGCGGTGATGCGGCGACGCCCGGCCACCCATGACCAAAGACGCCCGGTCCCTGGGTGGCCGAACTCCCCGGAATTCCTCGATTTCGGCATGCCGGGGCGACGGAGTGACCCCCGGCGGAATTCGAGAGGGCGGCGCGCTACGCATGCGTGGGCACGCCGCCTTCACCGGTGAGTCGGCTTCCGGTGAATACGGAGAGGACTGTCGAGTGAGTCGGGTCAGTGGTGTGAGGTCGCCGGCGCAGCCGGGTCACCGTGGGGCGGGTACGGGTTGTCCTGTACGTACAACCAGGTGCCGTCCAGCTGCTCCTGGACGGTGTCGCAGAAATTGCCGGTGAAACTCTCTCGGGTTCCGTCCGCTGCGTCCTGCTCCAGGCTGTAGTCGCCCATGATGGCCGCCGTGCGCTGGCGCACCTTGTTGTCCAACCCACGCCATCCGCCCGCCACGACGGTCTGGCGGGGGTTCACGGTGAGTACCGGATTCGATTCGAACCAGTCGATGTAGAAGGCGCGGATCGCCGCGCGGCCCCGGATGACCGACCCGTCCCAGTCGACGATCGCCGCCTCGGGCTCGTGCAGCGCGATGATGCCGTCGATGTCCTTGGCCACGATGCGCTCGCCGAGGAGCTGCAGCAGCTGCTCGGGGGACGTGGCCACGGCTCGTGCCCCCGCCTTGGTCCTGGCCGCGGCGTTGGCGGAAGTCCCGGCGCCGGACGGAGCCTCGGCGGCCGACGGGCTCCCGGCGGTGGTGGACGCGGCGGCCACCGGCTCGGTCTGGATGATTCTGGGGCCGGCGATACTTCCGGCCGTCAGGACAATGGCCGCGGCCGCGATCGGAAGCGTGTGCTTGACCTTGCTCAATTCATCTCCCCCTACCGGAGACGGCAACAGGTCGGTACGACGCCGCTACGGCGCCGGGCCTTCCGGCCGGCCACCATGTGCCATCTCTCCCCCTGGATGACAGTCATACAACAGCCCGAAACTGGTTTCTGTCAATGCCTCAAAGAACGCGATCGGCACCACCGTGTCCCCCCTTCCCCCAGCAAGGAAAACGGAATTGCAATGTCACTGCAATGACCTGCACCCATGCGCGGACAACGGAATTCCGGCCGACAGCGGCCGCCGCATCGAAGGCTCCCCTGCGAGTGACCGGAACATTCCACTCCAGGAAGCGCCCACGGCCATATAAGATCGCGTTGACGCGGCGCCGGAACCCCCTGGACGACCGCCCACCGACGGACTCCGCCGCGAGTGACGCTCCCACGGGGCCAGGAAATCACCGAGCGTGGATGGGGCATGCCGCACAGTTCACCACAGAGTAAAGAAAACGGAAAGTGGAATTCCAGAAAAGGCCTTCGACTTGTTCAATGTAAAACACATTGGCCGACCGATGTGTTTCCAGCCGTCACATGACCGAAAACCGCCACACCACGTCGTGAACTCGCGTGCCCTTGCACGGAGCGCTCAGGAGGCCCGTGCGACCCCGGACAGCCGCCGTCGCCCCCATCGCCCCGCTCCCTCCTGTCGCCCTGGGCAGCCGTGTCGAGGTAACGTGGGCGCCCCGGCGCCCACCGCGGTTCCCGGCCGACTGCATCGCCGGCCGCGTCCTGTTCGACGCCGCCGCCCTCCCCCGCTCCCGGCTTCGCTCGAGCGGGGCCCCGTCGCGCCCTCGACGCCGGCCGCGCCGGCGGGGCGGCCTCGCTCGGCGACATCGTCGCCGAGCCACCCGTACGCCCGTGGACAGCCACCGAGGCTGTACCCGGCCGGCCCACTTGCAGCGTCACAAGTTCGAGGGCGGGCCGCGGGGACGTTCCGCTCCAGGCGGGCGCCCAGGGTGGTGGCGAAGTCCTCGACACGGGCCAGCTGGACACGCAGCTTCTCCACCTGCTCGGCTGCGGCCTGCTCGTAGCCCCGGACGCGGCCGAGCAGAGTTTCGCGCTCGTCGTCGAGGGACTCGGCGCTGTCGAGACGGTCGGTGGCGTCCAGGAGATCACGCATATGGTCGAGGGTGAAACCCAATGGCTTCATGCGGCGGATGACCATGAGCCGGGCGACGTCGGTCTCCGTGGAGAGGCGGAACCCACCCTGGGAGCGGGCGGAGGGGATGACCAGGCCGGTTTCCTCGTAGTGCCGGATGGTGCGCAGCGACAGCCCCGTCCGTGCGGCGACTTCGCCGATCCGCATGTGCTTGTCGTCCGCGCCCGTCTCCCGGCCCTTTCCGTCACGGCGGGCCTCGACCCGTGCGACCTCAACCAACCCCTACTCTAACGTTAGGGTAGAGTTCATGACGGCGACGGTGGCCAGCTGCCTCGCCACTGCTGTGCCGGGGCCGATGGCACCCCCGGCGCATCCGATCCGCGGGAGAGAGCGTGCGTGAGCCCATGACGCCGAGCGCCGCCGCCTGCCCGCCGTGGCCCTTCGCCTCTGATGGGAGCCGGCCGCGCTCCGCGCCAGGCCCCAGCTCCCCTCCTCCCCTTGACCTCCGACCCGCCCCGCGGGTCGTCCGCGGGGCGCCGTCCGGCCCCTGCGTGTCCTTCCCGCACGTCCCGGCCTCCCGACGGGGTGTGCCCGAGCACGACAGACACGCATCTCCTTGTCTTCTGCTGCTGTGACTCCCGCCGCGCGGCTGCGCGGCCTGCGCCCTGACTGGCTGAACGATCCGAAGGTCTGGCGCACCGAGGTACTGGCCGGCCTGGTCGTCGCCCTGGCCCTGATTCCCGAGGCGATCTGGTTCTCGATCATCGCCGGTGTCGACCCGGCGATCGGCCTGTTCGCCTCGTTCGCCATGGCCGTGGTCATCTCGATCGTCGGCGGCCGCCGCACGATGGTCTCTGCGGCCACCGGCGCCATCGCGCTGGTGATCGCACCTCTCAACCGTGAGCACGGCTTGGGTCACCTGATCGCCGCCGTGATCCTCGCCGGTGTCGTCCAGGTCGTGCTCGGCGCGCTCGGGGTGGCGAAGCTGATGCGGTTCGTTCCCCGCTCGGTGATGGTGCCGGGTCGGTGTCGGGCCACTCGGTCTCGCGGGCGAGCGAGGCGGATCCCCGAAGGGCCCCTCGTGCGCACGGGGCGTCAAACGGGCGTCACGCCCGAGGGCGACGTGCTGGTCGGTCGTTGCCGGGGAATTCATGACCCCTGCCGGTACAGCCGGCCGCTTGGCCTCCACGGCCCGGTGGCCGGACCGCCCGATGAGCGACGTGGTCAGTTGTCGGGTTTCTTCTTCGAGCGCCGAGGGGCGGCGGCCCGGGTGGGGCGAGCGCCGGCCTCGGCCTGCTGGGCGTACACCGCGTTCGTCACGAGCTCGCGCGCGTATGCGGCGTCCAGCCGGCCAGGGCGGAAGAGGATGCGGTACATGATCGGCGCCACGACACGGTCGATCAGCAGTTCCGTCTCGGGTACCGGCTCCCCCCGCTGCACCGCACGGGCCAGCATGACGTCGATCTGCTCTGCGGCATACGCCGAACACTGACCGGCATTGGTTCCGTCGGGGTCGCCGAGCAGGGCGTCCCGGATGTAGGCGCGTCCGGGCGGCGAGGCCATCTCGTCGAGGAACTGTTCCGCCCACGCGTCGAGATCGGCCCGCAGGCTCCCGAGATCGGCCGGATCCGTTTCCGGGCGCAGTCGTTCGACGGCCACGTCGGACAGGAGTTCCTGCAGGTCGCCCCAACGACGGTAGATCGTGGAGGGGGTCACGCCCGCCCGAGTGGCCACCATCGGGACCGTGAGCGCGTCGCGTCCCACCTCCTCCACGAGTTCACGTACCGCCGCATGGACGGACTCCTGTACGCGTGCGCTGCGCCCGCCGGGGCGGACCATGGGCCTGGGACTCATGCGATCCACCTTAATGCGATTTTGTTGCTTCTAGGCGGTGGCCGGCGTCGGCGACCTGCGGGGCTGCGCATCCGGGCGCCCGGGCACGGCGGACGCCCCTGCAGCGACGCGACCGCATGCCGGCCGGAACGTCCGCCTTGCCTCAGGCAGCGAGGGGAGCAAGCCGTCCCGCGCCGGCCACCGACTCCTCGTAGGCCCGGCCCACACGGAGCACCGTCGCGTCGCGGAAGGGGCGCGCCATCAGCTGCATACCGATCGGCAGTCCGGCGCGGTCGTGACCGACCGGCAGGGTGAGGGCCGGGACGCCGGTGATGTTGGCTGGGGCACAGAGGCGGACGTAGCTGTCCGACACGGACTCGGTCGTGCCGTCGGCCCACTCGACGGCTTCCTGCCCCGCCTCGGCGGCGGTCATCGGCACCGTCGGCGCGGCGAGGACGTCGATTCCGTCGAACATGCGAGCCCAGGCGTCCCGCATCATGGTGCGGGCCCGCTGGGCGCGGAGGTAGTCGCCCGCAGAGGTGAGCTCGCCGGCCTCCAGCAGGATGCGAACGTCCGCCGCGTACAGGTCGGGGGTGGCCCGCAGCGACCGCTCGTGGTAGGCGGTGGCCTCGGGGACCATCAGCCCCCACTGGACGGCCTGGATGTAACGCGCCATCGGGATCTCGACGTCGACGAGCTCCGCCCCCAGCTCCGCCAGCCGCTCGATCGCGCCGCGTACGGACTCCTCGACCTCGGGCGCGACCCGGTCGAAGTAGTGGTTCCGCGGTACGCCGACCTTCAGCCCTCGCAGGTCGCCTCCCGGGAAGCGGTCCAGCATCGGGCCGGACACGCTCGCCGGGTCGCGCGGGTCGTGGCCGGCGGTCGCCGACAGCACCAGCGCGACGTCCTGGACGGTGCGGGTGAGAGGGCCCACGTGGTCCAGGGACCAGGACAGCGAGGTCACACCTGTGCGTGGGACCAGGCCGTAGGTCGGCTTGAGGCCCACCACGCCGTTCAGGGCCGCGGGGACCCGGATGGAACCGCCCGTGTCCGTGCCCATGGCGAACGTCGCCCCGCCGGCGGCGACAGCCACCGCCGAGCCGCCGCTCGACCCGCCCGCGACCCGGCTGTGGTCCCAGGCGTTGTTCGTCTGCGGGGTGGTCAGGCCGTAGGCGAACTCGTGCGTGTGCGTCTTGCCCAGGAGGACGGCCCCGGCGGCGCCGAGCCGTTCGGCCACCCGGCTGTCGCGTTCCGCCACGTGCCCTGCCCGGACGTGCGAGCTCGCCGTGATGGGCATCCCCTCCGCGTCGATCAGATCCTTGAGCGCCATGGGGATCCCGTGCAGCGGCCCGCGCGGTCCGCTTCCGGAGATCTCCCGTTCGGCGCGGACCGCTGCGGCCAGGGCCGCGTCGGCGGTGACGGTGACGTAGGCGCCCAGTCGTCCTTCGACGGCGGCAATACGGGCGAGCACCGATTCGGTGAGTTCGACGGGGGACAGCTCCCGTGCGCGCACCGCACGGGAGGCTTCGGTCAGCGACAGCTCAAACGGTTGCATCGGCGCTCCCCTGTCCGGCTCGGTAGGAGGACGCGGGAGGGGTCTCGCCGAAATCGAGCTCGCGCAACGTGCTGATCACGGAGTGGATGTGGTTGGCCGTCATGGCCACTCCTTCGTGTCGGCCGTCCCCGAGGGGGAGCCCCGCCCGCAGCGCCCCTCGGGCTGCCTCTTGGGGGGTGAGTTCGCTGGTCATGGCTTCCTTCCGGATCTGTGCGGCGCGACGGGCCGGGGCAGGTACAGGACCTCCGGCCACCGCAAAAGCGAATCGTTTGCGTTAGTCGATCGTAGGGTCTACGGTGACTTAAAGCAAACCAATCGCTTTTAGCACGGGAAGGACTCTCATGCAGAGCGTCCCCGCGGACCTCGCGCCTCCCCGCACCTCCCCCTCCGGACGTCTGCCGTTCGCATTGCACGCCTCGATCCTGATCGCGCTGCTCGCCGCATCCAGCGCGCCGACCCCGCTGTACCCCCACTACCAGGCTCAGTGGCAGCTGTCGTCCCTCGACATCACCGTGGTCTTCAGCGCCTACGCCCTGGCGCTCCTGATCGCACTGCTGACGACCGGAACCCTTTCCGACCATGTCGGACGCCGCCCCGTGCTCCTGGGCGCGCTCGCGCTCCAGGTCGCCTCCATGGCACTGTTCGCGACGGCCGGCGGCCTGACCGCCCTGATCGGCGCCCGCGTGCTGCAGGGCATCGCGACCGGCGCGGCGACCAGCGCAGCTGGTGCGGCTCTCCTCGACCTGGAAGACCCCGCCCGGCCGGGCCGCCCCGCTCTGGCCAACAGCATCGCACCGGTGACGGGCATGGCGGCCGGCGTCCTGGCAGCCACCCTCATGGTGCGCTTCGCCCCCGCTCCGGCGATCACGGTGTACGCGGCCCTGATCGCCGTGTTCGCCGCGCAGGCCGTCGCCCTTGTCCGGGCGCCCGAGACCGTCCGCCGCCGTCCCGGAGCACTGCGCTCGACGCGGCCCCGCCTGGCACTGCCGTCGGCGGCCGCCCACGCTCTCCTGCTCAACGGCGCCGGCGTCGTCGCCGTCTGGGCGCTCGGCGGCTTCTACTCGTCCCTGGGACCGGGCTTCACACGGCTCGTCTCCCCCGGCGGACCCGAATACGCCGGCGGCATGGTCTTCTTCACGCTGACGGCCGTCGCCGCCCCGACGGTGTACTTCACGCGCAGGATGCGTGCCGACGTCTGCGCCCTTCTCGGGAGCTGCGCGGTGATTCCGGCGGCCGTCCTGACCCTGGGCGCCCTCCATCTCGCCGGCCCCGTACTCCTCTTCGCCGGGGCGGCGCTGGCCGGGTTCGGCTTCGGAGCCGTCTCCCAGGGTGCGCTGCGCGCGGTCGTCGACTCGGTCCCGGCCCGGGAGAAGGGCGGCACGCTCGCCTCCTATCACGTACTCAGCTACCTGGCGATGAGCCTGCCCGCCATCGGCGCCGGCGCCCTCACCGCCGGTTTCGGGCTGCGTGCGGCAGCACTGGCCCATGCCGGCTGCGTGGCCGTACTGGCGACCGTCGCAGTCGTGACGCTGACCGCGCCGCTGCGCAGTCGGCGCCGGACACCGTCCCCGGACGCCCGCTCCCGCCCGGCAACGAGCAACTGCACATCCGCCTCACCCGACACACCCGCTCCAGACGTCTCCGTCCTCGCGACCCATGAAAGGTAAGGAAAATCTCCGTGCTCACCTCATCGCAAACGACCAAGTCCACTACTCCTCCCGCCTCTTCCTGGACGGTGGGCGACCACACCGTACGACGCATCGACGAAGTGGTCCTGCCCGCCCAGACCGGTCCGTGGCTGCTGCCCGGGGCGACCACCGACCTCGTGGGCCGGACTCCCTGGCTGAGCCCCGAATTCGCCGACGGACAAGGCGTCCTGCGCCTGACGAGTCACAGCTTCGCCGTCGAGGCGGACGGCATGCGGGTGCTGGTGGACACCGGCATCGGAAACGGGAAGCGGCGCGCCAACCCCGCCTGGCACAACCTGGACAGCGACTACGAAGCACGGCTACGGGCGGCGGGCTTCGCGCCGGAGAGCGTCGACGTCGTGGTCCTGACCCACCTCCACGCCGACCACGTGGGGTGGAACACGCGTGCCGAGGGCGACGCCTGGGTGCCCACCTTCCCGAACGCGCGCTATCTCACCTCACGCACCGAGTGGGACTACTGGGCGGGTGTCGACATGGAGGAGGCGCGTCGGCAGATGTTCCGGGACTCGGTCCTCCCCGTCCGGGAAGCAGGTCTGTTCGACCTCATCGATGTCGCGGACGAGGGCACGGACATCGCGCCGGGCATCCGTCTGCTGCCCACCCCCGGCCACACACCGGGACAGGTAGCGGTGGAACTGAGCAGCCGTGGCGAGACCGCATTGGTCACCGGCGACAGCATCCACCACCCGGTCCAGATGGCGCATCCGGAGCTCTGCAGCTGTGTGGACGTCGCTCCCGAACTCGCGGCCAGGACCCGGAACCAGATGCTCGGCTCACTGGCCGGTACGTCGACTCTTCTGCTCGGGAGCCACTTCCCGCCGCCGACCGCCGGACACGTGCTGCGCGAGGACGGCGGGTACCGACTGGTCCCGGCTCCCTCAGGGGTCACGCCCATCGGCGGCTGAAGCGGACCGGAGCACCCGGGACGTCCCGCGCACCGAGTCGCACCGAGTCCGTGCGGGTGACGTCCCGGGCGTCCGCGACCGGGCGGCCCGGGAGCGGCCAGGAGACTCCTCCGGCATACGCTCCGTCGTCACCGACGGGGCCGGACGACGTTATGACCGGTCACCGGCCTGCGCCCTTTGCGTAAGCCGGCTGTCGGCCGTCCCTCGTGGGCGACGGTCACGCCGACGCGTCGCGAACGAGGGCGACCTGCCGGCCCCGCTCGCCCATCGCCGGCCGAGCGACGCGGCCCTGCTCCAGTCTCACGAATCGAGCGTCATTCACGCGTCACCCATGACGAACGCACGTCGCCGACATCATCCGTACGACCCCCGCCACACCCTGCAACCGCGGGTCAGACGTCCTTTGCGGCAGGTTCAAGGATCGCCGCGCACTCCACGGGGTGCGTCACCGAAAAGATGTCGGATAGGCCGGATTCCGAAGAACGGCAGGTCAGAGCCACCTCCTCGGCTCACCACCCTGCTTGCTGACGTCGAGAGCGTCAGACGGGCGCCACGAAGGGCCTCACCCTCTGCCGCGACGTACTCGCCCTCAGTCCCTCGTGGGGAGCGATCAGCGGCACTCCACGCGGCGGACGTGGGTTTGTGCAGCGTGGGGCCCTCTTGTCGAGCAGTGGGACGCGGTGACCCGGTCCCCGTACCCGCCCTTCGCGAGGTGGCCGTTGTGCGCCCATACCATGACCCGGGACGTCGGGTCGTCGTCCATGAGGCGGGCGACGGCGTCGGCCATGGCACGGTCGTGGACGGCGAAAGCGCTCCCCTCACCCGCGGACCGGTCGAGCGAGCGGGTCACGAGGCCGGCGGCGCGGACCAGGGGTCCGGGTCGCCGCGGACCACGTAACCCCGAATCTCCACGGCCGCGCCGGCCGGGCCGCCACCGGCACGACCGTCCGGGCCGACCGCGCGGCTACGACAGCACCACGTTCCGTGTATTGGTAGCCCAGCCTGGGCTCACGGCCGAGATCGCCCGCAAGGGCGTGCCGGCCCCGATCCAGGCCGGCACGCGCTGGGTGATCGAGCGCACCCACTCGCGGATGAACGACTACCGCAAGCTCCGGCGCCGCACCGAGAAGAGCGGCGAGGCCGTGGACTTCTCCCTTCGCCTCGCCGCCGCCCTCGTCACGCTCCGCATGCTCATCCGACGATCGACAAGCCGCTACCGCTCGGATGGCCGGCCCATCACCCGACGCCTCGAGTGACCCATTCGCCGGTCGGTCCAAGACGTGCAGCCGGGAGAGCGGGTTGCCCTGTCCGCACGAGCACGCCTGCGCCCAGGCGTCAGGTAAACGTCAACACCCCATGCGCAATACTTCGTCGCCCCTACCACATGTGACCAACGGAAGTCATCTCTCCGTTTCTCCGGTGTGGCTGGTTATGATCGGTACTTCACGTCGCGCCAAAGCCGAACCGGACTTCCCCCAGTCCTGAACCCAGGACTGCGTCTGGCCCCGGCGGTCGGGCCGTCCCCCCTGGTTTCCCGCTCTCCGAGGACTGATGTCTCCCATAGAACCCGAAGGCACACGAGGGCGGCCGGCGACTCGTCGGCGGCGTACTCCGCGCCTGCGTACGCTGCTCATTTGGCTGGCAATCGTCCCTATTCTGGCGATGGGTGTCCAAGTGGTCATGACCGCACAGCCGCTGGTACACCAGTCGAAGCAACTACGCGCCGATGTGGCAGTCGGTGAGCGGACCGATGTACCCCTGACCAGGCTGATGGTCGAACTGCAGGCTGAGCGGACGATGACCGCCACACGGTGGGCGAGCGGCTCCGTGTCCGAGAAGGAGCTGCGCGAGCAGCGCGCGGCCACGGACCGGGCCGCGGACGAGTTCCGCCGGGCGGCGGACGGAGCCCTGGCGGCGACCGGGCGCGAGGACGATCATTACGTCGCGGAGCTGAAGCAGGGCCTCGCGGATCTGGCTGCGTTCCGCGAGCGCGCGGACACCCGCAGCGGGGACGCGGATCGGACGATCGGCTACTACTCCGGCCTCGTCGACCGCATCATCCGGGTGTACCAGAACGAGTTCAGCCATGCGGAAGACGCCGAGCTCATCCAGGAGAGCGGCCTGGTCGTCACGGTGTTCACGGTGTCCGAGATGGTGGCGCGCGAGACCACCATCCTCGCCATGGCCGGGCCGTCCAGGCGCCTGAGCCCTTCCGGGTTCGCCGAATTCGTCAACTCCGTCGGATCCCAGCGGTACCAGTACGACGAGTGGGTCGCGCCGTATCTGACGGCCGAGGACAAAGCGGCCTACGACCAGGTCTTCGCCTCGGACGGCTGGAAGACGAAGATCCGTATCGAGGACGCGGTCATCTCCGACCACCAGAACACCGCGTCCGGCATCGAGCTGCCCAAGGAAGCTGACGCCTGGCAGGCCGCGTATGACGAGTTCGCGCCGCGCCTTGCCGCGCTCAACGCGAAACAGGGGCGAGCACTGCTCGTGCACGCCGACGCCAAGGCCACGCAGTTGGAGAACGAGGTCATCTGGCTGATCGTCGGAAACGGCGCAGCCGTCCTTGCCGTCGCGGCCGTCATCGTGCTCACCACGCGCTCCGTGCTCCGCCGCCTGCGCGGTCTGCACCAACGTACGGTGGCCATTGCCGAGGACACGCTGCCGGATGTCGTTGCCCGGCTCCAGCGCGGGCAGCCCGTCGACGACGACGCGCTGCCCGCGGTGAGCGGAGACCGGGACGAGGTCGGACGTATCAGCGACGCGTTCGCCCGGGTCGTCTCCGTATCCGTCGACGGGCATGCGCGGCTCGCGGCCGAGCGTCAGGGTTTCGGTATGTTCGCCGCGGGCATCGCCTCGCGCACCGGAAACCTGGTCAGCCGCCAGCTGGCCCTCACCGACGAACTGCAGGACGCCTTCGGGCACGACGAGGAGCTTCTCGCCCGGTTGATGCGATCCGACCAGTTGACGGTGGGTATGCGGCGGCAGATCGAGAACCTGCTCATCCTGGCAGGTGGGGAGATCCCCGATCCGCACACCGAGCCCATGCGCGTCGCCGACCTGCTGCGCGAAGCCGCCGCGGAGGTCGAGGACTTCCGGCGGATCGAGCGCCAGGCCCTGGACGAGATCAGCGTGGCACCGCGGGTGATCAGCGAGATCAGCCACCTCCTGGCAGAACTCCTGGACAACGCCACCCGGTTCTCCCCGCCGCAGTCGAAGGTGGCCATCCGTGCCGAACTGGTGACGGACGGACTGTTGGTCGAGATCGAGGACCGCGGGCCTCGGGTGACCGCCGCAACCTACGAGGAGATGAACGGGCGTCTGCACTCGGCCCCGCCGTATTCCGTCCTGGCGGAGAACGCGCACCGGCTCGGACTCTTCGTGGTCGGCCACATCGCCGAACAGCTCGGGGCCACAGTGACGCTGCGCCGCTCGGTGTACGGGGGGACGTCGGCCGTGGTGATCCTTCCCGAGGAACTCCTTGTGCCGACCGAACCGGTCCGGGCGGGAAAGGAAGCGCCGCGCGCGGCGGCGACGCCCGCCCCGGCACCGGGCCCGTTCGACGAACGCAAGCCCGAACTGGTCCTGCACGCGAGGACCGGGTCGGCCGGCCGTAGGACGCCGGAGCGCTCGCCCGAGCGGCCGGTGAAGAGCAGGACGCCGGTCCTTTCCGCGACACGGGACGGTGACGCGAAGCCGGCCCTCCCCGAGCGGGTCCCGCAGGCTCACATCGCCGAGCAGCTCCGCGCGCCACACGCACCGGAGACTGCCGTCGCTCAGGACGCGGCGACACCCGAAGAAGTGGCCGACGCCTGGGCGGACTACGAACGCGGGACTCAGACAGTGGAAGAAGAACTCCGACAGGATCAGCCATGACGACAACGAACGACATGATCTACAGCGTCCTGGACAACAACCTGAGCAGGATCGCCGGCATCCAGGGAGCCGTGCTCCTGTCCAACGACGGGATCAAGCTCAGCTCGTACCAGCTGGAACGGGACCAGGCGGAGCGCATAGCCGCCGCGTCCTCCGGCATCGCCTCCACGATGAAGGCGATATCCAGGGAGGTCGACGGCGGCCGGGTGATCCGCCAGCTGGTCGAGATGGACGACAGCTATCTCTGCATCGTCGGGTGCGGGGAGGGCAGCACGCTCATCGTGGTGACCTCCCGCAAGGCGCGGCTGGGGGAGCTGGGCGGTGAAGCCGTGCGCACCGCCCAGGCGCTCGGTGAGTGGCTGAGCACGCCTGAACGCGGCCAGGCGCAGCAGTCGTAATGGCGGACGAGCCCGGGCCGCGAGAGGGGGGCCACCGCCGGACGCGGCTGTACGCGCTGACCGATGGACGTACGACGGCTGCACACACCGTCCTCACCATGGACACCACGATCACGGCGGTGGCCGTCGCGGACGGCCACGACGGCCTGCCCAGCGAGTGGCAGGCCATCCTCGCGATGTGCTCGCCTCCGGGCGGCCTGGCGGTCGCCGAGATCGCGGCGCGCATGCACATCCGCCTCACTCCCATGACGCTTCTTCTCGGCGAACTCGCCGATCGGGGGCTGATCGAGCACCGGCCACCCCTGGAAGGGAACGAGACCACCAATGTCCACCTGCTCATGAGAATCAGGGACAACCTTGCCCGGATATGACACCCCTGCCCAGGAAGCGGCCCCCGTCAAGATCCTCATCGCTGGGGGATTCGGCGTCGGCAAGACGACCCTGGTCGAGACGGTCTCCGAGATCGAGCCGTTGCGCACCGAGGAGCGGCTGACGAGCGCGGGCGTCGGCGTCGACGACCTCGACGGCATCGAGTCCAAGGCGGCTACCACCGTCGCGATGGACTTCGGCCGCATCACCCTCACCGACGCACAGGTCGTGCTCTACCTGTTCGGCACACCTGGCCAGGAGCGCTTCTGGTTCATGTGGGACGACCTGCTGAACGGGGCACTCGGGGCGATCGTCCTTGTCGACACACGACGCCTCGACCGCAGTTTCCCGGCCGTCGACTTCTTCGAGAACCGAGGGCTTCCGTTCATGGTCGCCGCGAACTGTTTCCACGGCGAACAGCCCTACACCGCCGAGGAGATCAGGGCGGCGCTGCATCTGCGTGACCCGAACACACCCATCCACCTGCTCGATGCCCGCTCCCGTGACGACGCACGCGGTGCGCTGCTCTCGCTTCTGGACATGCTCATCGCCAAAGCCGAGGTCGCGGCGACCGGCTGACTTCGGCCTGACACGTGGCGGCGTGGAGGTTCACGGCCGCGACCGTGGACCCGGTCCGCGCCACCGCCGCGTCGGCCGTCGAGGAATGCCGGCCGGTACCAGCCACCGTCCTCGTACTCGAACCAGCCGTCGGGCCGTGACCCCAAACATGGGTCACGGCAAATTCCCCGGCCACAGGACGGTTCCGCTTGGCTTCGATGGTGCCACCGCAGGATCAGCGCTAACTGGTGGGAGGAGAAGGCCGGAGACAAGGTCCACGAACTCGGCCACGCATCACCCACGAGCAGATCAGCCTGCTGTAACCCACACCGACAACCGCCAGGCCCGCTGGGTGGCTACGCGGCCTTCGCCCTATGCCGCCAAACAGCATGCTCCAGTGCGCCCTTGTCATGCCCGATAAGTACGGCGCCTTCCTCATACACTGCGCGTACCTGGTCGTACGGGAGATCCGGAACACCGGCTTCCACGGCGAAGGCGCGCAGATGTACGTCAACGGCGACGTGCGAACGGCCAACGAGATTGCCGATGCAGCCGATGCTCTTCGGCCCCACTCCCTTCACCCTGCGCAGAGCGGCGCGATTGGCCTGATGATCGAGCCAGGTGTGAAGGTCCTCGCGGGTATCGACCTCATGGGCAGCGAGGAGGTCGGTGATGGCATGGGCCATGGTGACCTTCTGTGCGTGGTTGAACTTCATCGCCACGGCAAGGTCTCCCGTCACGAGCCGGCGCTGGAAGCCGCGGACTGTTCTTGCATCAGGCCAGCTCAATTACAGATGGAGGAGCCGCAGCCGGAGAGTCCCCTCGTACTTGCACCGGGGCTGAAAGCTGACGTCGCAGATGACAGCACCCATGTGGGTCCATCCGCCAGGCCGGGGAAACGGACCGTTGCCAAGTAGGTGTTGAACGTGGTCGGCGATCCGCTGGACAGGGCTGGATGCGTGCATGGGTCAATGATGGCGCTGTGGTCTGACAATTTGGTTGGGAAGTAGAACTCTCGAGTGGATGGAGCGGGGGTGCCGTTCCATCGGGCCCCCTCCATGACGGGCAGGCTGCCCATTTCGGCTACCGGGTCTCCGTCGAGACCGGGGCTGGACGGAAGACGCACTGAACCGTGTTGAACTCGATCGCCTCGGCGACGAAGGGGAACTTGTCGCCAACTGCAACGGTCGCAGGGACCTGCTTGCCGGTCAGGTACAGGTTACCGGTGTTGACGTCTTCGTACTCAAAGTTCGGACCGTCCGACGTCTGCGGTCCCTTGTCGCCCGGGCCGAGAAGGAAGTCGTAGCGCGTCTGGCCGTCCCCGTAGGACGCCATGTGCCTGATTCCGTCGAAGGCGACTGCCCGCCCCTCGTGCTTGGTTGCGAAGTTCATGTTCGCTTCGTCACACGGGTCCGCCTTCAACAACGCTGCGAACTCGAGATTGTTCTGCGCCGTGATCACCTCAGCGGCAGTCGGCTCGCCTGCGGGCGGCGCAACGGAAGGCTCGTCGCTGCTGGCCGTCGAACTGGCTGACGCGCCCTTCTCCCATCGGCACTGGCGTTGCGCTCGGCGACGGAGACGAGGATGCAGATGGAGGGCAGGGCCGTACAGTCCCAGCCCGTCAGCCTGTGTCATCGACATACAGACCGTGAAAGCTTCCGCCGGCCTCCCCATCCGGAGCCAGGAAAGCGACGCGGGCAAGACGGTCGTGGGGCCTTCGTGGCCCCGTCCCCGCTCTCCCGCCCTAGACGATCCTTCGGCTCACCCTTAGGTCCCCTCGACCACCAGCTTCGTCAACTGCGCCGGCAGACCGCCCTCGCCAGTCGTACGGTCCCGTCACCCGAACGTTAAATGACGGGGAACCAGGCCGACAGGCGCTTGGCAATGACCGGTACATCGACCTTGTCCTGCGCGACGTCCTCGACGAACGGGCCGGCAACGGAGACGGGGGGCGGGGCGGTACTGGCGCTGACGCCGTTGAACCGCAGGAAGACACGCATGCCGAGCCAGGCGGTGCGCTTGTTGCCATCGATCAGCGCGTGATTGCGGGCGACGGAGTGCAGCAGTGCCGCAGCCTTCTCGTGCAGCGTGGGATACAACTCGGCTCCGAACACGTTCGTCCGGGGCCTCTCGATCGCCGACACCAGAAGACCCATGTCACGCACGCTGTGCTCGGTACCGTTGACCGCGCGGGCGATGGCCAGGATCTCGTCGATCTGGATGTAGCGCACGTCCGTCACTTCAGGTAGTCCAGGATCTCCGCATCGCTGTCCATCAGCTCGGCCAAGACGTCATCGACCTTCAGCTCGGCCCGGTTCTGGGCGTCACGGATGGCCTCGATGGCAAGCTCCTGCTTGCTGCGACCCTCCCGACGAGCCCGCTCGGTGAGCTTCGCGTCAAGGTCGTCGGGGAGCCGGAGTGTCATCGCCATACACGCATGATACCAGGCCGGTATCAAAGCGGTGCGGTCGGCCCCGGCCGGCCGCTCGCACCGCCACTGCGGAAGTGCAGCAGAAGCTCAGCTTCGAGCGTCAAAAGTCTCCGAACGACCCTCTGAAGGCGTTGCCCATGCAAGCACCGCGCTCACAAATCCGCAGGTCAGCGAACTGACAAAGGTCGATCCGTCCGCTCGGACTGCTGCACGGGGGAAACAGGTCGAGCAACCGACCCGGACAACAAAAACGCAGGTCAGGACGCCTTGCCCGCAGGTTCGAGGATGGCCACACACTCCACATGCGACGTCATCGGGAACAGGTCGAACACCCGCAGCGTCCGCACCTTGTACCCCCCGTCCCGGAAGTACGCGAGGTCGCGGGCCAGGGCGGCCGGGTCGCAGGCCACGTAGGCGATGCGGCGGGCGCCCAGGGACGACAGGTGCTCGACCGTCCTGCGGCCGGCGCCCGCGCGGGGCGGGTCGAGGACGACGAGGTCGACCTCGGTGATGCCGGTGCGGGGCAGGACCGACTCGACCTTGCCCTGTTCGATCCGCACGCGCGGGAAGTCCGCGAGGTTGTGCCGGGCGTCCTCCACCGCGCGCTTGCCGGACTCGATGCCGAGCACCGCGCCCTGGTCGCCGACCCGGTCGGCCAGCGCGCCCGCGAACAGGCCGACGCCGCAGTACAGGTCGAGCGCCATGTCGCCCTTGCGGGGCAGCAGGCCCTGCATGACCGCGGTGACGAGGGTGTCGGCGGCCTTCGGGTGGACCTGCCAGAAACCGCCGTTGCCGACGCGGTGGGTGCGGCCGTCCGCGCGTTCGCGGACGAACGGGCGGCCGTGCACCCGGTGCACCTGCCCGTTGCGCTCGTCGATGCGCAACACCGAGACGGGGCGGTCCAGTTCGACCAGCGGGAGGCGGGCGCCGGGCTTCGGCGTCAGCACGACCTGGCGGTCCTGGGAGCCGGTCGCGGCGATCGCCTCGACCGAGTCCATGCCGGTCCAGTCCCGCTTCTCGATGCCCAGTTCGCTGACGCCCTCCGCGGCGATCAGGCAGCGGTCGATCGGCTCGACCTCGTGCGAGCGGTGCCGGCGCAGTCCCGCGCGGCCGTCCGCGGTCACCGCGTACTGCACGCGCGTGCGCCACGACGGGACCTGGCCCGCGGGGACCTTGTCACCCTCGGCGGGCACCACCGTGCCGTCCCAGCCGGCCTCCTCGGGCGTCAGCCCGGCCAGCCGCTGGAGCTGCTCGGCGACGACCTCGCCCTTGAGCCGCCGCTGGGCGCCCGGCTTGGCGTGCTGCCAGTCGCAGCCGCCGCAGCGGCCGGGGCCGGCGAACGGGCAGGGGGCGTCGATGCGGTCCTTGGAGGCGTCGAGCACCTCCACCGCGTCGGCGCGCAGGAACCGCGCGCCCTCCTCGCCCTCGGTGACACGGGCGACGACGCGCTCGCCGGGCAGGGCGTGCCGGACGAAGAGGACCTGCCCCCCGGAGGTGCGGGCGATGCAGTGGCCGCCGTGGGCGACGGGGCCGATCTCGACCTCGTACTCCTCCCCCACCAGTGATTTCCTCGGTTCTGCCTGCATGGCGGGGTGACTCCACAACATCGGGTACGGGCGGGCGGGCCGTGCGGCCCGGGACAACAGCCCACCAGTCTACGTGCGCGGCGAGGTGTCCTTCGCCCGCTCCGCGGGTCCCCTGCGCGCCGAGCCGGGCGCGGCCCAGTCCTGCCGCCTGCGGGCCCGCTGCTTGGCGGCCTCGGAGGACCGGAGCTGGTACGGCACCGAGGTGACCATGACGCCCGGCGTGAACAGCAGCCGGGCCTTCAGCCGCAGCGCGCTCTGGTTGTGCAGCAGCTGCTCGTACCAGTGGCCGACCACGTACTCCGGGATGATCACGGACACCACGTCCCGCGGCGACTGCGCGCGCAGGCTCTTGACGTACTCGATCACCGGACGGGTGACCTCCCGGTACGGGGAGTCGAGCACCTTCAGGGGGACGTCGATGCCGCGCCGCTCCCACTCCTCGCGCAGCGCCCTGGTCTCCTCGGCGTCCACGTTGACGCTGAGCGCCTCCAGGGTGTCGGAGCGCAGCAGCTTGGCGTAGGCCAGGGCGC
Source organism: Streptomyces sp. NPDC096105 (assembly GCF_044763335.1). NCBI lineage: Bacteria > Bacillati > Actinomycetota > Actinomycetes > Kitasatosporales > Streptomycetaceae > Streptomyces > Streptomyces sp. NPDC096105. Next base: position 24,885 of record NZ_JBIWGC010000021.1, on the reverse strand, counting down.
GCAGGGTGGGGCGGTGCACCTTGGAGATCAGGACGACGGAGTGGACGCGGGACGGCCGTACGGTGTCCTCGCTCGGGGTGTCCGGCGCGGCGATCTCCTCGGCGACCCGGTCGTAGTGGCGGCGGATCGCCGTCATGGTCGCGTAGAAGATGCCCATGCCGAGCAGGGCGACCCAGGCGCCGTGGGTGAACTTGGTGAGCAGCACGACGACCAGCACCAGGCCGGTGAAGAAGGCGCCGAAGGCGTTGATCGCCCGGGAGCGGACCATGCGGCGGCGTGCGGCCGGGTCCCGCTCGGTGGCCAGCAGCCGGTTCCAGTGCCGGACCATGCCGGTCTGGCTGAGGGTGAAGGACATGAACACGCCGACGATGTACAGCTGGATCAGCCGGGTCGAGTCGGCGCCGTAGATCCACACCAGCAGCACGGCGGCGCCCGCGAGCAGCACGATGCCGTTGGAGAAGGCGAGGCGGTCGCCCCGGGTGTGCAGCTGGCGGGGCAGGTAGCGGTCCTGGGCGAGGATCGAGCCGAGCAGCGGGAAGCCGTTGTAGGCGGTGTTCGCGGCGAGGAACAGCACCAGCGCGGTGGCGGCGGCGAGCAGGACGAACAGCGCGCTGCCGTGTCCGAACACGGCCTCGGCGACCTGGGAGATCACCGGGTCCTGGACGTAGTCGGGGCCGAGCGGGACGCCGTTGTGCAGGAGGTCCTTGGCCGGGTTCTCGGCCATCCGTACGTCGGTGGCGGCGGCCAGCGCGATGATGCCGCAGAACATGGTGACGGCGAGCAGGCCCATCAGGGCGAGGGTGGTCGCCGCGTTGCGCGACTTGGGCTTGCGGAAGCCCGGTACGCCGTTGGAGATCGCCTCGACGCCGGTGAGCGCGGCGCAGCCGGAGGAGAAGGCGCGCAGCAGGAGGAAGACGAGGGCGAAGCCGGCCAGGCCGGGGTGCTCGGGTTTGATCTCGAAGTCGGCGGTCGGCGCGCGCATGTCGTCGCCGAGCACCACCCCGCGGAAGGCGCCCCACGCGATCATGAGGAAGACGCCGGTGACGAAGACGTAGGTGGGGATCGCGAAGAGGGTGCCCGACTCCCGGACCCCGCGCAGGTTCATCAGCGTCAGCAGCACGATCACGCCGACCGCGCAGGCCACCTTGTGCTCGACGACGAAGGGGACGGCCGAGCCGAGGTTCTCGATGCCGGAGGAGATCGACACGGCGACGGTGAGGACGTAGTCGACGAGCAGGGCGCTCCCGACGGTGAGGCCCGCCCGCGGGCCGAGATTGGTGGTGGCCACCTCGTAGTCGCCGCCGCCGCTGGGGTAGGCGTGCACGTTCTGCCGGTAGGAGGCGACCACGGTGAACATGAGCACGACGACCGCGACCGCGATCCAGGGGCTGAAGTGGTACGCCGACAGACCCGCGATGGAGAGGACCAGCAGCACCTCGCCGGGCGCGTACGCCACGGAGGAGAGCGGGTCGGAGGCGAAGACGGGGAGTGCGACGCGCTTCGGCAGGAGCGTCTCCCCCAGCCGGTCGCTGCGCAGTGCGCGCCCGATGAGGATGCGTTTGGGCACGTCGGTCAGTTTGGACACAAGTGTGGATCGTAGGCCGTCGTACGACGCGCGACACACCCGCCACCCCACTTCCATACGGCATCCATACGGCCGCTGCCCTCCGGGTGAAAAGGCGGGGCGTCGGGGCGGCGATGGGGCGGACAGGGGGAGTCCCATGCCTGTATGACCACATGTCCGGCCGTTGTCGCCACGCCTCGTGGAGGGTCCCATGCACACGACCGCAGAACTGATCGGCGCGGCGGCCGGCCTCGTCGTCCTCGGCGTCCTGGCGGTCGCCAGCGTGCGCAGCATCACGCGCCGGTAGGGGCCGGCCGCCTTGGGCTCGCCCGTCGCTCGGGCTTCCGTCGCCGACCGCACGCCGCCGTGCACCCCGTACCGCGGGTGCCGGCCGGCCTCCGCGTACCGTCGGTCACCGCGGGCAGGACGCCCCCGAGGGGCGTCGGGGTCCCCGGCCCCCGGCATGATGGTGGCCGGCGGCCCGCACACAGGCCGCGACGTGTTGCCTGGCGAGCCGAAAGAGAGACATGAGCACGAAGGTCATGAAGGTCGCACGGCCTGCAGGAAGCGCGGTGTAACGCGATGCATATTGTCATCATGGGCTGCGGAAGGGTCGGTTCCGCCCTGGCCCAGACCCTGGAGGAACAGGGGCACACGATCGCCGTGATCGACCAGGACCCCACCGCGTTCCGCCGGCTGGGCTCCTCGTTCGGCGGCCGCCGGGTCACCGGCGTCGGCTTCGACCAGGACACCCTGCGCGAGGCCGGCATCGAGGACGCCGGCGCCTTCGCCGCCGTGTCCAGCGGCGACAACTCCAACATCATCGCTGCCCGGGTGGCCCGCGAGATGTTCGGCATCGAGAACGTCGCCGCCCGTATCTACGACCCCCGCCGCGCGGAGGTCTACCAGCGCCTGGGCATCCCCACCGTCGCCACCGTCCGCTGGACGGCCGACCAGATGCTGCGCCGGCTGCTCCCCTCGGGCGCCGAGCCGCTCTGGCGCGACCCCACAGGCGGGGTCCAGCTCGCCGAGGTGCACACCTCCACGGCGTGGGTGGGGCACCGCGTCTCCCGGCTCCAGGACGAGACGGGTGTGCGGGTCGCGTTCCTCACCCGGCTCGGGGAGGCCATCCTGCCCAGCTCGCAGACGGTGTTGCAGGAGGGTGACCTGGTGCACGTGATGATGCGCACGGACGAGATCGACCGGGTCGAGGCGGCCTTCGCCAAGGGACCCGACGAGGAGGGCGGTCGCTGATGAGGGTCGCCATTGCCGGAGCCGGCGCGGTCGGCCGCTCGATCGCGGGCGAGCTGCTGGAGAACGGCCACGAGGTCCTGCTGATCGACAAGGCGCCGACCGCCATCTCGGTGGAGCGCGTCCCGCAGGCGGAGTGGCTGCTCGCCGACGCCTGCGAGATCACCTCCCTGGACGAGGCGGCGCTCCAGCGCTGCAACGTCGTCATCGCCGCGACCGGCGACGACAAGGTCAACCTGGTCGTCTCGCTGCTCGCCAAGACCGAGTACGGCGTGCCCCGCGTCGTCGCCCGCGTGAACAACCCCAAGAACGAGTGGCTGTTCAACGAGTCCTGGGGCGTGGACGTCGCCGTCTCCACCCCGCGTCTGATGTCGGCGCTGGTGGAGGAGGCGGTCAGCGTCGGCGACCTGGTCCGGCTGCTGCGCTTCAGCCACGGCGACGCCAACCTGGTGGAGCTGACCCTGCCGGAGGAGTCCGCGCTGGCCGGCACCCAGGTCGGGGACGTGGAATGGCCGCAGGACACCTCGCTGGTCACCATCATCCGCGGCACGCGGGTGCTGACCCCGACCCGCGAGGACTCCCTGGAGGCCGGCGACGAGCTGCTCTTCGTGGCCGCGCAGGCCCGCGAGGAGCAGCTGGAGGACCTGCTCTCGGTCCGCAAGGAGTCGTAGCGGTACGCGCGCACACGTGAGGGGCGCCCGGAGAACTCCGGGCGCCCCTCACACGTGCAGGAAGCTCAGGACCGGCGGCGGTGCCGGCCGGCCGGCGTCCCTTCGCTCTCCCCCGCGGCGGCCCGCCGCTCCTCCTCCGCGCGCTCCTCCGCCTCCATCTCGGCGAAGACGTCGATCGGCGGCGGGGCCTTCGCCAGGAACACCCAGGTCAGGTAGACGGCGAGCAGGAACGGCGGGATCTTCAGCGCCACCAGCACCCAGCCGAGCTGGGTGGTGTCCGCCCACCAGTACAGCGGGAAGAGGATCGCGCACTTGGCGAGCAGGATCAGGCCCCAGGCCCAGCTGGCCTTGGTGTACGCCTTCTTGCGGCCGGGGTTGCGGGTGCGCCAGGAGAGGTTCTCCTTGAACACCGGGCCCAGCATCAGTCCGATCAGCGGCACGCCCGCCATGGCCGTGACGATGTACGCCAGGGCCAGGCCCAGCGTGTACAGCATGCCCGGCAGGTAGAAGTCCTTGGCGTTGCCGGTCATCATCGCGAAGACCACGCCGAAGCCCACGCCGAAGACGCCGCTGAACGCGTGCTTCACGGTGTCCCTGCGGGCCAGCCGGACCACGACCATGACCAGTGCCACGCCGAGCGCCGCGAGCGCCGACATGTGCAGGTCCTTGTTGACCGTGTAGATGCTGACGAAGAGCAGCCCCGGCAGCACCGTCTCGACCATGCCCCGGACACCGCCGAACGCCTCGAACAGGGCGGCTTCCGTCACCGCCCGGGCGTCGTCCGCGGACGCGTCCGCGGAGGTCTCTTCGGTTGTCGGCTTGTCGAGCGACGTCACCGGCTACTCCCGTCCGAGGGGTCTCAGTTCGTATTTCGGATTGAACAGCACCCGGCGGCCGTGGCTCATGGCGATCCGGCCCGATGCGATCAGCTTGCGCCCCGGCTCTATCCCCACGATGGAGCGCCTGCCGAGCCACACCACGTCCAGCGCGGCGGAGCCGTCGAACAGTTCGGCCTCCAGGGCCGGAACTCCCGCGCGCGGCCGCAGCGTGACCGTGCGCAAGGTACCAGTAACCGTGACGATCTCGCGGTCCTGGCAGTCGCCTATCCGCGTGCACCCGGCCGTCGCTGCGTCCTCGCGCAGCTCCTCCGACTCCAGGTCCTCCTGCGAGGACGAGAGCCGGTCGAGCATGCGGCGGAACCGGCCTGCCGGCTTCTCGGACCGAGGAACAGCACTCATATCTGAAGCGTACCGGGGTGCGCCGACGGTCATGTACCCCCTGCTCCCCCGGCCCGGACGGCCCGCCCTCACTTCTCGAAGCGGTATCCCATGCCCGGCTCGGTGATGAGGTGTCTCGGCCGCGACGGGTCCGCCTCCAGCTTCCGGCGCAGCTGCGCCATGTACACGCGCAGGTAGTTGGTCTCCGTCCCGTACGACGGCCCCCACACCTCCCGCAGCAGCTGCTTCTGGCCCACCAGCCGGCCCCCGGCCCGCACCAGCGCCTCCAGCAGATGCCACTCGGTGGGCGTGAGCCGTACGTCCCCGCCGTCGCGGTGGACCTTCTTCGCGGCCAGGTCGACGGTGAACGTCTCCGTCTCCACGACGACCTCTCCCCCGTCGGCCGGTTCCGCGCGGCGTACGGCGGCACGCAGCCGGGCGAGCAGTTCGTCCATGCCGAAGGGCTTGGTGACGTAGTCGTCGGCCCCGGCGTCCAGCGCCTGGACCTTCTCGGCCGAGGCGTGCCGCGCGGACAGCACCAGGATCGGCACCCGGCTCCACTCACGCAGCCGCCGGATGACGTCGACGCCGTCCGTGTCGGGCAGGCCGAGGTCGAGGACGACGACGTCCGGGTGGCGCGCGGCGGCCGCGCGCAGGGCGCCGGCCCCGTCCTCGGCGGAGTCGACCTCGTACGCCCGGGCCCTGAGGTTGATCACCAGGGCCCGCACGATGGCCGGGTCGTCGTCGACCACCAGCACCCGGGTCATGAGGCTCGCCTTTCGTTCTCCGCGGCCACGGGACCGCGTGCGCGGTCGCCCGGCCGGTCCGCCGGCCGGGTTTCCGCCGCGTGCAGGGTGAGGGTCATGGTGAGGCCGCCGCCGGGGGTGTCGTCGGCGTCGAGGGTGCCGCCCATGGCCTCGGTGAAGCCGCGGGCGACCGCCAGGCCGAGCCCCACGCCGGTGCCGCGCGGGGCGTCGCCGTGCCGCTGGAACGGCTCGAAGATGCGGCCCTTGGCCTCGTCGGGGACGCCGGGGCCGCGGTCGACGACCCGCACCTCGACCCGGTCGGCGAGGGCGCTGGCGGCGACCAGCACCTTCTCCCCCGGCGGACTGTACTTCACCGCGTTCTCGATCACGTTGGCCATCGCCCGTTCCAGCAGTCCGGGGTCGGCGTCGACCATGGGCAGGGTCTCGGGGACGTCCAGGGCGACGCTGTCCTCGGGCACGCCGCCGAGGGCGCGCGGCACCACCTCGTCCAGGTCGGTGCCGCGCATCAGCGGTGTGACCGTGCCGGTGTGCAGGCGGGACATGTCGAGCAGGTTGCCCACGAGGTGGTCCAGACGGTCCGCGCCGTCCTCGATGCCCTCGAGCAGCTCGGCGCGGTCCTCGTCGGACCATTCGACGTCCTCGGAGCGCAGCGAGGAGACGGCCGCCTTGATCCCGGCCAGCGGGGTGCGCAGGTCGTGGCTGACGGCGGCGAGCAGCGCGGTGCGGATGCGGTTGCCCTCGGCGAGGGCGAGGGCGCGGTCGGCCTGTTCGCGCAGCCGGCGGCGGTCCAGGACGACGGCGGCCTGCGCGGCGAAGGCGGCCAGCACCCTGCGGTCCTCGGCGGGCGGTACCCGGCCGGTCAACGCCAGCGCCATGTGGTCCCCGACGGGCACCTCGACGTCGGCGTCCTCGGGCCGCCCGACCGGGCGGCCCCGGCCCGCCCGGCCCGCGCAGGTCCACGGCTCGACGTCCCCGGCGCGTTCCAGCAGCGCGGCGGACTCCATGCCGAAGGTCTCCCGGACCCGCTCCAGCAGGTCCTCCAGGCCGGTCTCGCCGCGCAGCACGTTGCCCGCGAGGAAGGAGAGGATCTCCGACTCGGCCCGCAGCCGGGCCGCCTGCTGGGTGCGCCGGGCCGCGAGGTCGACCACGGACGCCACCGACGTGCCGATCGCGACGAAGACGACGATGGCGACGATGTTCCGCGGGTCGGAGACGCTCCAGGTGTACAGGGGCGGGGTGTAGAGGTAGTTGAGCAGCAGGGAGCCCACGGCCGCCGAGGCGAGGGCCGGCCACAGCCCGCCGAGGAGCGCCGCGGCCACCGTCACCGCCAGGAACATCAGCATGTCGAGGGCGAGCCCCGGGTCGACGGCGCTGAGCAGCACCGCCAGGGCGGCGGGCCCGGCCGTGCCGGCCGCCCACCCCCAGGCGAGCCGCAGCCGGCCCAGCGGCGCACCCCGGGTGACGGGCAGCCCGCGGCCCCTGGCGGCCTCCTCGTGGGTGACGATGTGCACGTCCAGGTCGGGCCCGCAGTCGCGGGCGACGGTCGCGCCGACGCCGGGACCGAACACATACTGGCAGGTGCGGCGGCGGGAGGAGCCCAGCACGATCTGGGTGGCGTTGGCGCCGCGCGCGAAGTCGAGCAGGGCGGCGGGTATGTTGTCGCCGACGACGTGGTGGAAGCTGCCGCCGAGGTCCTCCACGAGGGCGCGCTGGGCGGCCAGTTCGCCGGGCGAGGCGGAGGTGAGGCCGTCGCTGCGGGATATGTACACGGCGAGCAGCTGCCCGCCCGCGCCCTTCTCCGCGAGCCGTGCGGCCCGGCGGATCAGGGTGCGGCCCTCGGGCCCGCCGGTCAGCCCGACCACGATCCGCTCGCGCGAGCCCCAGATCGCCGAGACGGCGTGCTCGCTGCGGTAGCGCTGGAGGTGGGCGTCGACCCGGTCGGCGACCCACAGCAGGGCGAGTTCGCGCAGGGCGGCGAGGTTGCCGGGGCGGAAGTAACTGGAGAGGGCCGCGTCGACCTGGTCGGGCTGGTGGATGTTGCCGTGCGCCATGCGGCGGCGCAGCGCCTCGGGCGTCATGTCGACCAGTTCGACCTGGTCGGCGCGGCGTACGACCTCGTCCGGCACGGTCGCCCGCTCCCGTACGCCGGTGATGGACTCCACGGTGTCGCCCAGCGACTCCAGGTGCTGGATGCCGACCGTGGACAGCACGTCGATGCCGGCGGCCAGCAGCTCCTCCACGTCCTGCCAGCGTTTGGCGTTGCGCGAGCCGGGCGCGTTGGTGTGGGCGAGCTCGTCGACCAGGGCGACCCGGGGGCGGCGGGCGAGGACGGCGTCGAGGTCCATCTCGGCCACGGTCACGCCGTCGTGCTCCAGCCGTCTGTGCGGGACGCGCTCCAGCCCGGTCAGCAGGGCCTCGGTGCGGGGCCTGCCGTGCGTCTCCACGAAGGCGACGACGCAGTCGGTGCCCCGTTCGACGCGGCGGTGCGCCTCGGCGAGCATCGCGTAGGTCTTCCCCACGCCCGGCGCCGCGCCGAGGTGAATGCGTAGCTTGCCGCGTCCCATGGCCCCATTGTCTTCCGGTCGTTCTCCCGGCGGAGTCGACCTTAGGCCGCCGTGCGCGGCGGCCGGGCGGCCGGAGGGGGTGCGAGGCGCGTCCTTGACGCAACCCTGACGCACGGCCGGGACGGCCGCCCGGTCAGCGCTCCCCCGTGGACCGGGCGCCGGTGTCGCTCCGCGCCGCCCGGCCCCTCGTGCCCGTCCGGCGTTCGGGGAGCGGGGTCCGGGGCGGCGCCCCGTGAAGCGCGTCGGCCCGCGGGGCCGGTCGCGGACGACCGGCCCCGCGGGCCGGGAAGACGACGCTCAGCGCACTTCGGTGATCTCGGGACCCCGCTGCAGCCGGCTCATGCCGCCCGCGAACCGGGACCCCTCCTCCTGCTGCACGTTCTCCGGCACCATCTGCGCGTCGTTCGGCAGCTTCAGGACGATCGGGTCGCGCGGGGCCATCGGGCCGTCCCCGCGCACCACCACCGTGTCCCGGAAGATCTGCTCCAGCAGTCCCGCCGCCTCCGGCTGCACCGCGCCCTGCCCGGAGATCACTCCGCGCAGGAACCAGCGGGGGCCGTCCACGCCGACGAACCGCACGACCTGGAAGCCGCCGGTGCCGTCCGGCAGCTGCACCGGCACCTGGGCGCGCAGCTCCCAGCCGAGCGGGCCCTCGACCTCGTCGATGATGCCGCCCTGCTGGGTGATGCCGGCCGCGATCTCCTCGCGGACCTCGCCCCAGATGCCCTCGCGCTTGGGCGCGGCGAAGGCCTGCAACTGGATGGCGCTGTCCCGCAGCACGACGGTGGCCGCGACGATCGCGTCGCCCGCGACCTCCACGCGCAGTTCCATGCCGTCCACACCGGGCACGAACAGACCGCCCAGGTCGACCCGGCCCTCGCCGGGCTCGCGGACCTCGGAGCTGTCCCAGGGCCCGTCGGGCCGGGGCGCGGGCTCGAGCCTCACGCGCCCGGTCTCCTCGTCCGCCTCCGCGTCGACACCGTCGACGACCTGCTCGGCCTCGCCGGCCGCACCGTCGGCGGCATCCCTCTTCTTGCGACGTCCGAACACGTCACTGTCCTTCCCGGTCGGATACGACCGAAGCGTATCGATTCCCACCCGCTGTACCGCCCTCGGCGGCCTGAACGCTTGTGCCGCTCTCGCCTTCCACCGCGGCATGGCCGCCGGTGGATCCGAAGCCCCCCTCGGCCCGGGCCGATCCGGGCAGCTCCGCGACCGACACGAAACGCACCCTCTCGACCTGCTGCACGACCAGTTGGGCAATCCGGTCGAACCGCTCGAACCGCACGGACTCGCGCGGGTCGAGATTCACCACGATCACCTTGATCTCCCCACGGTACCCGGCATCAATCGTCCCCGGGGCATTCACCAGGGCGACGCCGCAGCGGGCGGCAAGACCGGATCGCGGGTGCACGAAGGCCGCGTACCCCTCCGGGAGGGCGACAGACACCCCGGTGGGCAGGACGGCCCGCTCGCCCGGGGCCAGTTCACAGGCCTCGGTGGTGCGCAGATCGGCCCCCGCGTCGCCGGGGTGCTCGTACGCCGGAAGCGGTACGTCGGGGTCGACGCGCCGGATCAGCACCTCGAGTGCGCCGCGGCCGGGCCCGCTCACGGGTTCACCTCGAAGGCACGGGTCCGGCGGACCTGGTCGGGGTCCTCCATCGCGGCCCGGATCTCCTCCTGGCGGCCGTGGTCGATGAAGTGGTCCACCTTGACCTCGATGAACAGGGCGTCCGCGCGGACGGCGACCGGGCCGTCGGGGCCGCCGATGCGTCCGGTGGCGGTGCAGTAGATCTTCCGTCCCGCCACGGCGGTCACCTGCGCCTGGAGGTGCAGCACGGTGCCGACGGGCACGGGCCGGACGAAGTCGGTCTCCAGCCGGCCGGTGACCGCGATGGTGCGGAGCAGCCAGGTCAGCGAGCCGAGCGTCTCGTCGAGGGCGGTGGCCAGCACCCCGCCGTGGGCGAGTCCGGGGGCGCCCTGGTGTGCGGGCCGCACGGTGAACTCGGCGGTGATCGACACGCCTTCGCCGGCGCGCGCCTGGAGGTGCAGCCCGTGGGGCTGTTCGTCGCCACAGCCGAAGCACTGTCCGTAGTGCGCGCCCAGGAGCTCGCCCGGTGCGGGGGCGTCGGGGTGACGTACGGGCGGCAGGGCGCCGGCGGGGGGCTGAAGAGCTGCGGAATGACCACTCACAGCCGCAGACCTTACCCGCCCGCCGGGGGCGGCCGAGCACGCGTCCGCCCTGGCGCGGGGCCCCTGCGGGAAGCGTGCCAAGCTTGGTTCATGCAGCTCTCCGCCGCCCCGTACGAAGAACGCCTCACCGCTCCGCGCTCCTGGTGGCTCCTGTCCTCCCTGGCCGGGGTCTCCTTCGCGCTGATCATGCTGCCGTTCGGCACCCTGCCGATGCTGGCCGGGCTGGCCGGCGGCACCGCCGCGGCGGCGGTCGTGGTGAGCGCGTACGGCTCGGTGCGGATCCGGGTCGTGAACGGCCATCTGATCGCGGGCGAGGCGAAGATCCCGGTGTCGGCGCTCGGCGAGGCGGAGGTGCTGGACGCGGAGGAGGCGCGCGCCTGGCGGAGCCACAAGGCGGACCCGCGCGCGTTCATGCTGCTGCGCGCGTACGTCCCGGGTGCGCTGCGCGTGGACGTCACGGACCCGGAGGACCCCACTCCCTACGTCTTCCTGTCCACCCGTGAGCCCGAGCGGCTGGCGCAGGCGCTCCGGGCGGCGAAGGACGCGGCGGACGCTTCTTAGCGGACGCTTCTCAGGGCTCGCCTCCCCTACCGGGGGCCGTCGTCCTTCCGGGGGCGGTCGCCGCCCTGTCCCAGGGCGTGCTCGGGCAGGACGTCGTGGGGGCGTTCCAGCGCGGGGAGGGCGGGCAGCTCGTCCCAGGGCACCTGGATCTTGCGCAGGTCGTCGCGGACGCGGGCGGCGAGCTTCCTGGTGTCGCGCCGGTTCATCACGGCGCCCACGGCCGCACCCACGAGGAACGGCATCAGGTTCGGCAGATTGCGCACCGTGCGCTTCATGATCCGCTGGCGCAGTTCGCGCTTCATGCGGCTGTTCAGCGCGGCGCTCACGGTGGACGGCCTGGTCGCCTCGACGCCGCGTTCCTGGGACCAGGAGTCGAGGTAGACGGTGCTGCGACGGCCGAGGCCGCCGGCCGGCCGTACGCCGTAGACCTCGTGCAGTTCGGCGATGAGCTTCAGCTCGATCGCGGCGACGCCGGTGATCTCCGCGGCGAGCTCCGCCGGCATCGCGGGCGGTACGGGCATCATGGCCGCCGCTCCGACGCCGGCCCCGACCGTCGCGGTGGCCTTCGCGGCGCCCGCCACGAGCTTGTCGGCGAGCTCCTCGGGTCCGAGCCCGGGGAATTGCTCCCGCAGGGTCGCGAGGTCCCGTACGGGCACACGCGGGGCGATGTCGATGATCCGGTCGGCGAGGTGCGCCAGCCCCGCGCGGGCGCGGACGCCGCCCTTGCGGACGCCTTCCCGGGCCTTCTCCCGGACGACGGCGGTACGCCTGCGCGCCATGGGCGCGGTGACCTCCACGGACGCCGGGAGGTCACCCCGGCCGGACCGCGCTTCGAGCGAGGCCGCCCCGGAACCGGTCCAGCCTCGCTCGGAGTCACGCGTGTCGTGCTGCGGGCCCCCGGAGGGCCCTTGGTCCGCCTTCTTCGAGTTCTTCGAGAAGAAGCGGCGCTTCCGCGGTGGGGTCGAGCCAGTCACGGCCGACCCCGCCTCAGTCGCAGTCGCGGCAGATCGGCTGGCCGTTCTTCTCGCGGGCCAGCTGGCTGCGGTGGTGCACCAGGAAGCAGCTCATGCAGGTGAACTCGTCCTGCTGCTTGGGCAGGACCCGGACGGCCAGCTCCTCGTTCGAGAGGTCCGCACCGGGCAGTTCGAGGCCCTCGGCGGCCTCGAACTCGTCGACATCCACGGCCGAGGCCGACTTGTCGTTCCGCCGGGCCTTCAGCTCTTCGAGGCTGTCCGAGTCGACGTCGTCGTCGGTCTTGCGTGGAGTGTCGTAGTCGGTAGCCATGTCGCTCTCCCCCTCTGGGTGTATGCGGTGTCTCCAGCGCACGTAACGCGTGAGAGGCCGGACTTGTGCCCGACCTGAGGCGGAGATTTTGCCTCACATCAAGGTCTGTTACTCAATCGACACCCAACCGGACTCCTCACGAGTGATCGGCTTGGATGGCGATGGGGACCGTACACGGTCCCGATACCGCACTTCAAAGGCGCCTCACCGTGTACTTCCCGTGAAGGGGAGCCCTGAAAACCAGGACTTTTCCGACCTTCGGGCGGAGTTCATGATCACGGAGAGTAGAGGGCCGCGTCGACGCGCCTGTGATCGATCACACACGAATTCGATAAGGAGGCCACTCGAAAATTCCGCGCAGAGCGAACACGCGCCGGAGCCGGGGCATGATGTCAGATCGGCAGGGTGACGCGCATCACGAGCCCACCGCCCTCCCGCGGCTGTGCGTAGATGTGCCCGCCGTGCGCCCGGGCGACCGACCGCACGATGGACAGGCCGAGGCCCACGCCCTTGTCGCTGCCCGTCCGCTCGGTGCGCAGCCTGCGGAACGGCTCGAAGAGGTTCTCGATCTCGTACGCGGGCACCACCGGTCCCGTGTTGGACACCACGAGGACCGCCTGGCCGTGCTGGACGTCCGTGGTGACCTCCACCCAGCCGTCCTCCGGGACGTTGTACCGCACGGCGTTCTGCACCAGGTTCAGGGCGATCCGCTCCAGCAGCACGCCGTTGCCCCGGACCACGGCGGAACGGCGGTCGCCGCGGATCGTCACGTGCCGGGACTCCGCCTCGGAGGCGACCTGGTCGATGGCCTGCCCGGCCACCTCGGCGAGGTCGACGGGGCCCCGCTCCACGATCTGGTTGTCGCTGCGGGCGAGCAGCAGCAGGCCCTCCACGAGCTGCTCGCTGCGCTCGTTGGTGGCCAGCAGGGTCTTGCCGAGCTGCTGGAGCTCCACCGGCGCCTGCGGGTCGGAGAGGTGCACCTCGAGCAGCGTGCGGTTGATCGCCAGCGGGGTGCGCAGCTCGTGGGAGGCGTTCCCCACGAAGCGCTGCTGGGCGGTGAACGCGCGCTGGAGCCGCTCCAGCATGTCGTCGAAGGTGTCGGCCAGCTCCTTCAGCTCGTCGTCCGGGCCGTCCAGCTCGATCCGGCGGGACAGGTCCGAGCCCGCCACCGCGCGGGCGGTGCGGGTGATCCGGCCCAGCGGCGACAGCACGCGCCCGGCCATGGCGTAGCCGAAGGCGAAGGCGGTGACGGCGAGGCCGAGCAGCGCCAGCAGGGAGCGGCTGAGCAGGTTGTCCAGGGCGACCTGGCGCTGGTCGTCGATGCACTGGCTGATCGCGGCGTTGAACTCGGTCAGCGAGAGGTTGCCGTCGGCGACGCCCGGACAGTCGTTGCTGGAGACCTTCAGGCCGTCGAAGTCGACGATCTTGAACAGCGGCTGACTGCCGTTGCGCAGGGCCTGCGCGGCGAGCAGGTAGATGATCGACAGCAGCAGGATGCCGGCGATCAGGAACATGCCGCCGTACAGCAGCGTGAGCCGTATGCGGATGGTGGGACGCAGCCACGGTATGGGGGTGGGCGACCGGGGGTCCCAGGTGGGCTTGGGCGGCGCGGTGGGGGGCGCGGGTGTGGCGGCCATGGTCGGTGATCAGATCCGGTATCCGGAGCCGGGCACGGTCACGATGACCGGCGGCTCGCCCAGCTTGCGGCGCAGGGTCATGACGGTCACGCGGACCACGTTGGTGAACGGGTCGGTGTTCTCGTCCCAGGCCTTCTCCAGCAGCTGCTCCGCGGAGACCACGGCGCCCTCGCTGCGCATGAGGACCTCCAGCACGGCGAACTCCTTCGGCGCGAGCTGCACCTCCCTGCCGTCGCGGAAGACCTCGCGGCGGTTGGGGTCGAGCTTGATCCCGGCCCGCTCCAGGACGGGCGGCAGGGGCACGCTGGTCCGCCGGCCGAGCGCCCGCACGCGGGCGATGAGCTCGCTGAAGGCGAACGGCTTGGGCAGGTAGTCGTCGGCGCCGATCTCGAGTCCCTCGACGCGGTCGCTGACGTCGCCGGACGCCGTGAGCATCAGCACGCGCGTGGGCATGCCGAGCTCGACGATCCTGCGGCAGACGTCGTCGCCGTGCACGAGGGGGAGGTCGCGGTCGAGGACGACCACGTCGTAGTCGTTGACGCCGATGCGCTCCAGGGCAGCCGCACCGTCGTACACGACGTCGACGGCCATGGCCTCCCGGCGCAGTCCGGTGGCCACCGCATCGGCGAGCAGCTGCTCGTCCTCGACGACGAGTACGCGCACGTCGCTTGTCCTTCCTCATGACCCGCCCGGCGGCCGTGTGGGCGCGCACGCGGGCAGGGGTACGGGTGGGTGCTGTTGCCTCCATCCTGCACTTTTCGGCCGTAAGTCGGCTGTAAGGCGGCCGGGGAGGGGGTGGCCGGCGGCCCCGGGGCCGGGGAACACGCGGGCGAACGGGGCGGGAATACGAGAATTTCTCGCGGGGTCAGGTTTCCCCGGGAGGGAGCCTGGGGAGGACGGGTTTACATCCCGCGATCACACTCTGCTCGTACCGCACCACCATGCGGTGCACACGGTCCGCTTCCGCAGAGCGGGCGTGGATGTCCCGGTACCGTCGCCGCCCGGCCGAGCGGCGCCGGGCATCCGCCACGGACGTGATCGTCCCTCCCGACGGCACACCCCGTGCCACCGACCCACCGACCCAGGACGAGGGGGCGCAGCATGGACGCATTCACCGCAGGACTTCTGCAGCGCATAAAGGCGACCGAGTCCGACCTGTCGCGGGCCCGCGACGAGGGCGACGACTTCCTCGTCGAAGTGGAGCAGGGCGAGCTCGACGACCTGCGCCGCCTCGCCGCCGAGCACGGCGTGGAAGTCGGCGCGAACAGCGTCTGACCGGCGCACACGGAAACGCCCGGCGGACCCGGTGGATCACTCCACCGGGTCCGCCGCCGTTCACGCCGGCACGCCCGCCCCGGCCCGCGGTGAGCCGCACGGCTGTTCGGCGGCGGTCGGGCTGCCGGAGGCCGGGCCCGGCACCGATCGCCGAGGCGCACGGCGAGCCGCTCGCGGACACCCGCCTGTGCGCTCCCGGCACCGTGCGCGACGGCGTGGACGGACGGTGCTCACCGCCCGCTGCCGCCCGGCAGGACGGGCCGTCATCCGGCCCGGCCGGCGGCCACAGGCCGCCGTGCGCGCGGCCGCGCTCGGCCCTGGCTGCCGCCCCCGTCAGCCGGCGGCGGCAGCCGACCGCACCCTCAGTCGTGCCACGCCCCGAACTCCTCCAGCAGGTGGAGAAGAGGTCCGAGGACACCAGGGGAGGCCGCCACCGCGAGGTCACCCGACGGAGGGCTGTCGGGGTGGCGCCCGGCCGTGAGGGCGCCAGCCTCTCGGGCTATCAGGGCGCCCGCGGCCAGGTCCCACGGGTGCAGGCCCCGCTCGTAGTAGCCGTCGAGGCGCCCGGCCGCCACGTCGCACAGGTCGATCGCCGCCGAGCCGCCGCGTCGGATGTCCCGGACCAGCGGGATCAGCCGGCGGGCGACCTCGGCCTGGTGGTCGCGGACGTCGGCGACGTAGTTGAAACCGGTGGAGACCAGCGCCTGGTCCAGCGGCGGCGACGGCCGGCAGGCCAGGCGCCGCTCGCCCTCCCAGGCGCCCGTGGCCCACGCCCCGCCGCCCAGCACCGCGTGGTACGCCTCGCCGCGCATCGGGGCGAACACCGCGCCGGCCACGGTCACCCCGTCCTGCTCGGCCGCGACGGAGACGGCCCAGGTGGGCAGGCCGTACAGGTAGTTCACCGTGCCGTCGAGGGGATCGACGACCCAGCGGACGCCGCTGCTGCCGGCGGTGGAGGCTCCCTCCTCGCCGAGGACGCCGTCCTCCGGACGGCGCTCGGCGATCAGTCCGGTGATCAGCTTCTCCGCCGCGATGTCCATCTCGGTGACGACGTCGACCGCGCTGGACTTGGTGGCGGCGACCGCGAGGTCGGCCGGGCGGCCGTCGCGCAGCAGCTCACCCGCGCGCCGGGCGGCCTCCCGGGCCAGTTCCAGCAGTTCCGCGTGCAGGGGGTCGGTCACGGGGCTCCTCAGGCGTAGGGGCTGTCGGCGCCCGCGGCGGCGGGACGCGGGGCGCGCGCCGGGCAGCAGCCCACCGGGCACAGGTCGTGGCTGGGGCCGAGCGCGCCCAGGGCGCAGCGGGTGACGTCCCGCCCGCTCTCGGCGGCCGCGCGCTCCAGCACCAGCTCGCGGACGGCGGCGGCGAACCGCGGGTCGTCGCCGACGGTCGCCGAGCGGCGCACCGGCAGGCCCAGCTCGTCCGCCTTGGCCGTGGCCTCGGTGTCGAGGTCGTACAGGACCTCCATGTGGTCGGAGACGAAGCCGATGGGGGCCATCACCACGGCCGGGACGCCGGCGGCGTGCCGCTCCTCGAGGTGGTCGCAGATGTCGGGCTCCAGCCACGGGATGTGCGGGGCGCCGGAGCGGGACTGGTAGACGAGCTGCCAGGGGTGGTCCACACCGGTGCGTTCGCGGACGGCGTCGGCGATCAGCCGGGCCACGTCCAGGTGCTGCGCGACGTAGGCGCCGCCGTCGCCGTGGGCCTCGACGGGGCCGGAGGTGTCCGCGGCGGTCTCGGGGATGGAGTGGGTGCAGAAGGCGATGTGCGCCCCGTCCCGGACCTCCTCGGGGAGGTCGGCGAGGGACCGGACGACGCCGTCGACCATGGGCTCGACGAAGCCGGGGTGGTTGAAGTAGTGCCGCAGCTTGTCGATCTTCGGCAGCTCCAGCCCTTCCTTCTCCAGCGTGGCGAGCGCGTCCGCGAGGTTCTCGCGGTACTGGCGGCAGCCGGAGTAGGAGGCGTAGGCGCTGGTGGCGAGGACCAGGATGCGGCGGCGGCCGTCGCGGACCATGTCGCGGAGGGTGTCGGTGAGGTAGGGCGCCCAGTTGCGGTTGCCCCAGTAGACCGGCAGGTCCAGGCCGTGCTCGGCGAAGTCCTTGCGCAGCGCGTCCAGCAGGGCGCGGTTCTGGTCGTTGATGGGACTGACCCCGCCGAACAGGAAGTAGTGCTGTCCGACTTCCTTGAGGCGCTCCTTGGGGATGCCCCGCCCGCGCGTCACGTTCTCCAGGAACGGGACGACGTCGTCCGGGCCTTCCGGGCCGCCGAAGGAGAGCAGGAGCAGGGCGTCGTAGGGACTGGCATCGAACACGTCAGACATGTCTCGATCCTCCCACCCGGGGCCGACGGCCGGGACAGGGGCCGGGTGCGGCGGGAAGGTGTCGCGGATCACCGGCGCGAGCGGGTGACGCCGCCGGTAATCTGTATCGACTGCGATAGCACCTTACTGATCTTCCGGAGACCCCGTGCCCAGCCCCTACCGCGCCCTGTTCGCCGCCCCCGGCAGCAAGGCCTTCTCCGCCGCGGGGTTCCTCGGCCGGATGCCGCTGTCGATGATGGGCATCGGCGTGGTCACGATGATCTCCCAGGTGACCGGCCGGTACGGACTGGCGGGGGCCCTCTCGGCCACGATCGCGCTGTCCGCCGCGCTGGCGGGCCCTCAGGTGTCACGGCTGGTGGACCAGTACGGGCAGCGCCGGGTGCTGCGTCCGGCCACGCTGCTGTCGCTGTCCGCGGCGGCGGTGCTGCTGTTCGCCGTCCACTTCGGCTGGCCGGAGTGGGTGCTGTTCGCCGCGTGCGCCGGCATCGGCTGCGTGCCGAGCCTCGGCGCGATGGTCCGGGCGCGCTGGGCGGCGCTGTACCGGGGCACCCCGAGCCTGCACACCGCCTACTCGTTCGAGTCGGTGGTCGACGAGGTGTGCTTCATCGTCGGCCCGATCGTCTCCATCGGCCTGTCCACGGCGTGGTTCCCGGAGGCGGGCCCGCTGCTGGCGGCCTGCTTCCTGGCGGTGGGCGTCTTCTGGCTGACCGCGCAGCGCGCCACCGAGCCGGAGCCGCACCCCCGGGAGCGGAGGGGCGGAGGCACGGCGCTGCGTTCGCGGGGTCTTCAGGTGCTGGTGGCGACCTTCGTGGCGACGGGCACGATCTTCGGCGCGGTGGACGTGGTCACCGTGGCCTTCGCCGAGGAGGAGGGCCGGAAGGCCGCGGCCAGCGTCGTGCTCTCCGTGTACGCCCTGGGCTCCTGCGTGGCCGGCCTGGTGTTCGGCCTGCTGCACTTCGCGGGGGCGCCGGAACGCCGGTGGCTGCTGGGCGTTTGCGCCATGGGCGTGAGTATGATCCCACTCCTACTGGTCGGGAACTTGCCGTTTCTGGCCGTGGCGCTGTTCGTTGCGGGTCTGTCCATCGCTCCCACGATGATCACGACCATGTCCCTCATCGAAGAGCACGTACCACGCGCGCAGCTCACCGAGGGGATGACCTGGGTGAGCACCGGGCTCGCGGTCGGAGTCGCCCTCGGCTCCTCCGCGGGCGGCTGGGTGATCGACGCGGCCGGGGCGCGCGCCGGGTACGGGGTCCCGGCGGCCGCCGGGGCCGTCGCGGTCGCGGTCGGTTTCCTCGGGTACCGCCGGCTCCGGCCGGCGCCGGGTCGGGGAGGCTCCGTTGGGCAGCACGACGAGCACGAGGAACGGCACGTGGCGTAACTGGGGAGGCACCGTCTCCGTCCGGCCGGCCCGGGAGGTCACACCGGCGTCCGTCGACGAACTGGCCGCCGCCGTGCGCCGGGCCGCCGAGGACGGGCTGCCGGTGAAGGCGGTCGGAACCGGCCACTCCTTCACCTCCATAGCCGCCACCGACGGTCTGCTGGTACGCCCTCGGCTGCTGACGGGGATCCGGAGGATCGACCGCGAGGCGGGCACCGTCACGGTCGAGGCGGGCACTCCGCTGAAGCGGCTCAACGCGGCGCTCGCGCGTGAGGGTCTGTCCCTGACCAACATGGGCGACATCATGGAACAGACGGTCTCCGGGGCCGCCGGTACCGGCACCCACGGCACCGGCCGGGAGTCCGCCTCCATCGCCGCCCAGATCGAGGGCCTGGAACTGGTCACGGCCGACGGCTCGGTGCTCACCTGCTCACCGGAGGAGAACCCGGACGTCTTCGCCGCCGCGCGGATCGGTCTCGGCGCCCTCGGCATCGTCACCGCGATCACCTTCGCCGTGGAGCCGCTCTTCCTGCTCACCGCGCGCGAGGAGCCCATGCCGTTCGACCGGGTGTGCGCCGAGTTCGACGCGCTGCACGCCGAGAACGAGCACTTCGAGTTCTACTGGTTCCCGCACACCGGCAACACCAACACCAAGCGGAACAACCGCAGCGCGGGCCCCGAGCGCCCGGTGCCGCCGCTGCGCGGCTGGTTCGAGGACGAGTTCCTCTCCAACGGCGTCTTCCAGGTGGCCAACTGGGTGGGCCGCGCCGCCCCGGTGACGATTCCGGCCATCGCGCAGGTCTCCAGCCGGGCGCTGTCCGCGCGGACGTACACCGACATCCCCTACAAGGTGTTCACCTCCCCGCGCCGGGTGCGCTTCGTGGAGATGGAGTACGCCGTCCCGCGCGAGGCGCTCGTGGACACGCTGCGGGAACTGAAGGCGATGGTGGACCGGTCCCCGCTGCGGGTGAGCTTCCCGGTCGAGGTGCGCACCGCGCCGGCCGACGACATCACGCTGTCCACGGCGTCCGGCCGGGAGAGCGCGTACGTCGCGGTCCACATGTTCAAGGGGACGCCGTACCAGCGGTACTTCACCGCCGCCGAGCGCATCTTCACCGCGCACGAGGGACGACCCCATTGGGGGAAGATCCACACGCGTGACGCCGAGTACCTCTCGCGGGTGTATCCGCGTTTCGGCGAGTTCGTCGCGCTGCGGGACCGGCTGGACCCGGAACGGCTGTTCCGCAACGACCACCTGCGCCGGGTCCTGGGCGCGTAGACATTGCCTCCCTTTCCGGCGATTGCGTGAAGTTCCCCACGAATCCGCCACGTTCAGGGGCGGACGAGTGGGGCAACGACGGCCAAGTCCCGCCCCTTGCGCGAACTCGGACGGCGTGCCAATCCACGCACGTGGCCCAAATGGAGTACTGTTGCGAGCCCTGGGTCCGGACTCCCGTCAGGGTGCCCGGGTCCTCGGAGGACCGCCGGGAGGGGGCTAGGTGCACAGGGTGACGTTTTTGGTCACTTAGCGTTGCGAATAGGTAACCGTGCCATAACGGCGATCCTGGGCCCGCGCCCGACACGCCGGGCAACTCGGCAAGGTTGTGGCAGGCTGCACCCGGGCAGGCCACACTCGACTAGCGGAAGCAGCGACGCACGTGACGTCGGCAGGCACCACCCGGGAGGTCCCCATGCCCGAACTGCGTGTCGTGGCCGTCTCGAATGACGGCACACGGCTGGTGCTGAAGGCTGCGGACAGCACGGAGTACACGCTTCCGATCGACGAACGGCTCCGCGCCGCCGTGCGCGGCGACCGTCCCCGCCTCGGCCAGATCGAGATCGAGGTGGAGAGCCACCTCCGCCCCCGCGACATCCAGGCGCGTATAAGGGCGGGCGCGACCGCGGAAGAGGTCGCGCAGATGGCCGGCATCCCCGTGGACCGCGTCCGGCGCTTCGAGGGCCCCGTCCTCGCCGAGCGTGCCTTCATGGCCGAGCGCGCCCGCAAGACGCCGGTCCGCCGCCCCGGTGAGAACTCCGGCCCGCCGCTGGGCGAGGCCGTCCAGGAGCGGCTGCTGCTGCGCGGCGCGGAGAAGGACACCGTCCAGTGGGACTCCTGGCGCCGCGACGACGGCACCTGGGAGGTCCTGCTGGTCTACCGAGTCGCGGGCGAGCCGCACTCGGCGAGCTGGACGTACGACCCGCCCCGGCGGCTGGTCCAGGCCGTCGACGAGGAGGCCCGCTCGCTGATCGGCGAGTCCGACGACCTCGCCGCGCCCGAGCCGAGCTTCCCGTTCGTGCCGCGCATCGCCCGGCTGCCGCGTGACCGCCCGCTGGACCGGCCCGCCGACCGCGAGCGCCCCAGCCTGCCCGCACAGGCGTCCGAACCGGCCGAGGAGTCCACCGCGGCCACCGCCTCGGGCGAGCGCGACTCGCTGACCAGCCTGCTGGAGGCGGTGCCCAGCTTCCGGGGCGACCTGGTGGTGCCGGAGCGCACCGAACCGGCCGCCGAGGAGCCGGAGTCCGAGCCCGAGGTGGAGGAGCCGCCCGCGCCGGCCGCGTCCGCGGGCTCCGCGTACGCGGACGTGCTGATGCCCCGCTCCGTGGGCGGCCACCGGGACCGTCTCATCGGCTCGACCGACCGTCAGGCCGAGGCGGACGGCGTCCGTCCGGGCCGTCGCGCGGCGGTGCCGAGCTGGGACGAGATCGTCTTCGGCACGCGGCGCAAGAAGCAGGAGTAGGCAGGTCCCGGGGCTCCGCCCCGGACCCCGCTCCTCGAGCGCCGGAGGGGCTGAATTCAGTCCGTCCGGCGCTCGAGGACGAGGCCCGCCAGGGCCGACAGGGCTCCGCTACTGCGGATCCGGCCCCACCGCGACCGGTCGCGCCGGATCCGACGACCACTCCGACCAGGAGCCGACGTACAGCGCCGCCGGGATGCCCGCGACCTCCAGCGCCAGCACCTCGTGCGCGGCCGACACGCCCGAGCCGCAGTACACCCCGACCGGCGCGTCCGGCGTCACGCCCAGCTCGCCGAAACGGGCGCGCAGTTCGGCGGCGGGCCGGAAACGGCCGTCCGCCTCCACGGTGTCGGAGGCCGGTGCGGACAGCGCACCCGGGATGTGGCCGCCGACGGGGTCGATCGGCTCCACCTCGCCCCGGTACCGCTCCCCCGCACGGGCGTCCAGCAGCACCCCCGAACGGGCCAGCGCCGCCGCTCCGTCCGCGTCCAGCACCCCGCTCGCGCCCGGCTCCGGCACGAAGTCGCCCTCGGCCGGCTCCGGCGCCGCCGTCTCCAACGGGCCCTCCCAGACGGGTAGTCCGCCGTCCAGGACCCGCACGTCCGGGTGGCCCGTCCAGCGCAGCAGCCACCATGCGCGGGCCGCCGCCCAGCCGATGCCGCCGTCGTACGCCACCACGGGCGTCCCGGCCGACACGCCGGCGCGCCGCATCGCGGCGCCGAACACCTCGAGGTCCGGCAGCGGATGGCGTCCTCGCGGGCCCGGCGCGGACGCCAGTTCGCGGTCCAGGTCGACGAAGACGGCGCCGGGGATGTGGCCGGACGCGTACGCGGCCCGGCCGTCGAACGGCTCACCCTTCGCGGCGGCCGTGCTGAGCTGCCAGCGGACGTCGAGCAGGACCGGCGGGCGGTCCGACCGCAGCGCGTCGGCGAGTTCGGATGCGGAGATGATGGCGTTCATGGTCACCATCCTCGCGTACGGGGTGGCCGACTCGTCCCGGTACGGCTACTCTGCTCGGCCGGGCACATCCGGTCACCGGGCGTACGGTATCGGGCACATACGGTGTCGGCCGCGCTGCGGGAACGATCCGCCGCGCCGGCGCGGGAGGCCCCGCAGGGGCGAGCGGACACGGCCGACGTACGGGCGGCCGAGAAGAGAGTGACGATGACGGACGCACGGGGGAACGCCCGCCCGGACGGCGACGGGTCCGCCCGGCACGCACCCGGCACACCCTGCTGGGTGAGCCTGATGGTGCGCGGACTGGACGTGACCGAGCAGTTCTACGGGGCGCTGTTCGGCTGGGAGTTCCGGCCCGGCCCGCGCCCGCTGGGTCCGTACGTGCGTGCCGTGCTCGACGGGCACGCGGTGGCCGGGATCGGGGTGCTGCCGCCGGACCGCCGGCTGCCGGTGGCGTGGACGCCGTACTTCGCCTCCGACGACGTGGATCTGACGGCCGAGGTGGTGCGTTCGTGCGGCGGGACCGTCGGCGTGGGGCCGCTGGACGCCGACGACGCGGGGCGGCTGGCGCTCGCCTCGGACCCGTGCGGCGCGGTCTTCGGCATCTGGCAGGCGGCCGACGGGGCCGTCCCGGGCGTCAGGGGCCGGCCCGGCACCCCGGCGTGGAACGAGCTGACGACCTTCGAGACGACGAACGTGGCCAAGTTCTACGAGACGGTGTTCGGGTACGACGAGGAACCGGTCGTCTCGGCCGACCTGGACTACGTGACGCTGCGTCTGGACGGCCGCCCGGTGACCGGCGTCCACGGTCTGGGCAAGGCGCTGCCCCGGGACCGGGGACCGCACTGGACGACGTACTTCACGGTGGCGGACACCGACGACGCGGTGGACCAGGTGCTCCACCTCGGCGGCCAGGTGCTCGGCGAGCCGCGGGACACCGAGCACGGCCGGGTCGCCATGGTGGCGGACCCGGAGGGCGCGCGGTTCGCGCTGATGCGGAAGCCGGGTTGACGCGTCGCGTCCCCAGCGGGACCCGGTGGGCCGGGCGTCGAGGCGGTGACGGGACTGCACCGCGAGGGCGGCCGCCGTGAGGAGGGCGGACAGGAGCGTGAAGCCGAGCAGGACGGCCGTGTGCGCGCCGCCCGTCTGGGTGACCTCCTCGCCGGCCCGCGCGGCCGCGCAGCCGCCGGAGGCGAGGCCGCCGAGTACAGGCAGGGGCCGGCCGCGGCGCCCGCCGCCTCCGTCGCGGTCCCTACCCCGGTGTAGGCGCCGGGGCGTCCGGTCTCGTCGCCGTCGGCCGCGCGGACGGCGTCCGGGACCATGGGGAACGGGAGGAGCTGGAGGCCGGCGAAGCACACACCGAGGACGAGCGTGCACAGGACGGGGACCACGAGTCCGGCCGTCTCCCCCGCGGCGAGGCCGAGCGCCCGGCGGCGAAGAAGCCCTGGCACGGCAGCGGACAGCGCTGCTCGCCCCAGCTCCGGGAAAGCCGGAACCACAGGGGCGTGGTGAGGAGTGCGGGGGCGACGAACGCGGCCATGAGGACGGTGGTGAAGCCGGGGCGGTCCAGTTCGTGCCGGGCGTGGTACGGCAGTCCGGCGAGGACCAGGTGGGTCGTGGCGGAGACGAGGAGGCAGCAGGAGACCAGCACGCGGAAGGGGCGGTCGCGGCGCAGCACGTCGCGCGCCTGGGTGAGGGCGGGGCCGTGCCGCTCCGGAGCCTCCTCCTTCTTGGCGGGCCCCGGGGCCGCTGTTCGGCCGCCCGGCCGAACAGCGGAACGGCGCGCTGGCGGCCGTCCTGCCGTGGCGGCTGCGCCAGCGGATCTCGCAGACGATGCTGCGGCCGGCCACCCGAGGCACGGAGGGCCCGGCGCTGCCGCCGTCCCCCGAGGGCGTGCTCCAGGACCACCCGACGCTGAGCGACACGGTCCCCGCGCTGGTGCGGGCCGGGACGATCGGCGTACGGGCGGGCGTCGAACGCTTCGAGGGGCGCCGGGTGCGCTTCACCGACGGGCGGGAGGACGAGGTGGACCATGTGCTGTGGTGCACCGGGTACCGAGCGACCATGCCGTTCCTCGACCCGGCGCTGGTGCCGGATCCGGCCCGGCTGCCGCTGTACCGGCACGTGTTCCCGCTGGACGACGACGCCCTGTCCTTCGGCCTGACGCAGTCGACGGGGTCGGCGCTGCCGGTGGTGGAGGCGCAGAGCCGACTGCTCGCCGCGCACCTGACCGGGCGGCTGCGCAGGCGCCGCGGGACCGGATGCTGACGTCGGTCACGGCGGAACTGCACGCGGCGCGGGAACGCTGGGGCGACAAGCGGCCGCACATGCGGATCGACGTGGACCAGTACCTGCGCCAGGTGGCGCGGGACCTGGAGGGCGTGCGGAAGGTGACGCCGCTCGCCGGGCGGGGGGTGCCTCTATGTCTTTCGTCAAGGCGCCCCTGTCGGGGTTGGGGTGATTTGGTCTTGCTGGGGTCATGCGGCGAGTTCGACGTTCGCGGGCGTGCGG